>JAADGW010000142.1 GCA_013152145.1 Deltaproteobacteria bacterium | reverse complement strand
ACGAACGGATCTCCCTCTGCCCCGCTTCCGGGAGGCCACTGACCAGAGCAAGATAACGCTTCTCAATCCGGTGTTCCACAAAAATCTCGGTCATTTTTTTATGTGCCCGTGGATGAGTTGAAAAAACAATCAGCCCGCTGGTGCCGCGATCAAGCCGTTGCACCATCCCGAGCTCCGGTTTTTGCTGCGGTCGATACGGGTCTTTTAAATACCATTGCAGAGCCTCGTAGAGAGTCCCCTTATACCTTGCATGGGTCGGCTGGGTATCAATAAATGCCGGTTTGTTCAATACCATCAGGTAAGGGTCACGAAAAACCACATCCGCCGCCGTGATCCGGTAGGGATCGGTCGGCAGGTGATCCAGATAGACTTCAACTTTATCGTTATTCTTCACCAGCAATGAACAACTTCGCACTCGGCGGCCGTTAAGGTGTACCCCGCCGAGATCGATGATTTTTTTCGCCAATGAGCGAGACAAATCAGTGCAGCTCTCCGCCAGGAAAAGATCAAGTCTCTGTTCAGCATCGGCAGCCGGAACAGTTATCCGGTAAATAGTCCATTTCATAAGGCATCAACTAACGTAACTATCTGATTTTTAAAATATGCCGCTTATAGCATCTAATGTTTTTACTTGACAAAAAAAGGCGAGTTGCTATGATCGTGACAGCTTGAAAGCGGTCTTTGAATTCTGGGATGTACGGCATCGGTTACGGCGCCTTGACCAACGTTCAGTTTGACCTGTCAATACGTGGAGTGATGGTGAGCAAGCCTGCTTTAAAGCAGGACGCCTGAAGTCATTTCCGACGACGAGATTAGTATTCAGGTCATCCGTCCCGAGCCATACCGGCATCCCGGATAGTTTTTGGTAACCGGCAGCGGCCCTCAGAGTCGAGGCCGGTTATCGAAACTATTTAAAAAGCCCTGGAATCATGATTCCAGGGCTTTTCTGTTTGTCACCGGAAAATTTAACCGTCAACCCGCTCACGCAACTCTTTTCCCGTTTTAAAAAACGGCGTCTTCCGTGATGGAATCTTCACCAGTTCACCACTCTTCGGATTTCTGGCCTCACGAGCATCGCGCTCACGGACAGAAAAGGAACCAAAACCACGAATTTCAACCCGATCACCCCCGGCAAGAGCGTTACCGATGCCACCGAAAATCAAGTTGATAATTGTCTCTGCGTCCTTCTTGTTGAGCAGGTCATGTTCATCAGAAAGCCGTTCAATTAATTCACTTTTGGTCATTTTCACCTTCCAAATCTCAAAAATCAGCCAATAGACTCAATAACCATTCCACAAGTACTGCGGCCCGATCGCTACGTTCCGGGACAAACTCATACCCAGATAACGATTTGCCGCCCCCTGAAGCAATCTCTCGATAAAATCTCGATGTTCCGGTTCGGGGTAGACCAGCTCAGGCTTCTCTCCCAACCCGGAAATCCCGGCGGCATAACGAATGGCATCATTCAACGTACCGAGTTCGTCAATCAGGCCGATGGCCAACGCCTGCTGACCGGTGAATATCCGTCCGTCGACATAAGGCCGTAATCGATCAACCGGAATATTACGTCCCTCGCTGATCGCTTGAACAAATTGTGCGTGGACATTGTCAATCATTCCTTGCAGCAATTTTCGATCCGCCGCGGTAAGTTCTCGGGAGGAAGATCCGATATCCTTAAACTGTCCACTCTTGACGACCTCGGTTTTAATGCCGATCTTCCCCATCAACCCCTGATAATCGGGAAAGGACATAATCACCCCGATACTCCCGGTGATGGTCCCGGGATTAGCGAACAGGCGCTCACCGGCAACCGCCAGATAATAGCCACCGGAAGCGGCAACCGCTCCCATTGAGACAACCAGCGGTTTTTTCCCGGCCAGACGCTTTAACTCAGCATGGATTTCCTGCGACGGGGCAACTCCGCCGCCCGGCGAATCAATCCGCAGAACAACCGCTTTTATGTCATCGCGGTCGCGAAACTCATCGATCTGCGCGATTATCCGCTGAGTATCAACGATGGTGCCGCGAACCTCCAGGATTCCTATCTTGTCACCACCCGGCACAATAATCGAGCGGCCACTCAGTAAACCGGCCAGAAAAACGACCAGAAGAAAAACCAGGAAGATGGCACCACCAATGGTCATTGAAGCCATTAAAAAGGGACGCTTTTTCATCAGACTTCACATAAAAAGGGGGCTTCAGCATACGCCGAAGCCCCGAGGTTCAGCCGGTTGGATTAGTCGTCGGACTTGCGATCCAAGGCCCCCTGAAGAAGGTCGCCGAGATTGGAGGTTGCACTTTTCTGTGCTCCCATGAACTCATTGACTTCAGCCTTCTCTTTCTGCTCATCAATGTTCTTGATCGACAAAGCGATTTTACGATCAACGACATCAACATGCAGAACAGCGGCTTCCAGCGCTGCGCCGACAGTGGTAAATTCCTTCGGCGTATCGATTTTTTCCTTGCTCAGCTCGGATACGTGAACCAGACCTTCGATGCCCTCCTCCAGTTCCAGGAAGATTCCGAAGTCGGTTACCGACGTCACTTTTCCGTTGACAATCGTCCCCGGTGCATAGCGGGTCGGTACAGTCTCCCACGGATCAGAGGCGAGCTGCTTGAGACCGAGCGAGAAACGCTCATTCTCGCGATCGATATTCAGCACAACCGCCTTGACCAGGTCGCCCTTTTTGTAGGCTTCGGACGGATGCTTGATCCGCTTGGTCCAGGACAGATCGGAGATGTGAACCAGCCCGTCAATCCCCTCGTCGACACCGACGAAGATACCGAAATCGGTAATATTCTTGACTTGACCTTCGATGATGGTGCCGATCGGGAATTTCTCACCGATGACATCCCAGGGATTCGGCTCAACCTGCTTGAGGCCGAGGGAGATCCGCCGGTTGTCGGTATCGAGAGCCAGCACCACCGACTCGACTTCATCACCGATCGAAAGAACTTTATTCGGATGCTTGACGCGCTTGGTCCAGCTCATTTCCGAGACATGGATCAGGCCCTCAACACCCTCTTCCAACTCAATAAATGCACCGTAATCGGTCAGGCTGACCACTTTACCTTTGACCTTGCTCTCAACCGGATACTTCTCCTGAACGTTCAGCCACGGATCGGGAGAGATCTGCTTGAGGCCCAGCGAAACACGTTCTTTTTCACGGTCGAATTTGAGCACCTTGACATTAATCTTGTCACCGACGGCGAGGATGTCGGAGGGGTGCTTGACCCGACCCCAGGACATGTCGGTGATATGCAGCAGGCCGTCGATACCGCCAAGATCGATAAACGCACCGTAATCGGTCAGGTTTTTGACCACACCCTCGACCACCTGGTTTTCTTCCAGAGTCTTGAGGGTTTCGCCACGCTGCGACTCACGCTCGGTTTCGAGCAGGACCCGGCGGGACAGAACTATATTGCCACGACGCTTGTTCAGCTTGATGATTTTGAACTCGAAGGTTTCACCGATCACCTTGTCCAGGTTCCGGACCGGGCGCAGATCTACCTGAGAACCGGGCAGGAAGGCGTTGACGCCGATATCGACCGACAGACCGCCTTTGATGCGGCTGACGATTTTCCCTTCGACCACAGCCCCCTCTTCGAGAGAATTCCAGATCTTCTGCCGATCGGCCTTCTCTTTCGACAGCACGATCAGACCGCTGTCGCTCTCGCCGCCACCGAACAGGACGTCATAAACGTCACCAACCTTGACATTGATCTCGCCATTTTCGTCGGCAAACTCGCGAAGGGAGATAACCCCTTCCGATTTGTAACCGACATCGACAACGACCGAATCAGGATTAACCTGCACAATCGTTCCCTCGACGACATCATTGCGCTTCAGCTCAAAACCGCCCTGTTCGTAACCTTTGAGCAGTTCCTCGAAGCTTTCTTCGAACTCGCCATCCAGCTCGTCCATTTCGTTTTCGTCTTGCAGTTCTTTTTCTTCTACCATTGGAGATGTGACCCCCTTGCGAATTTCCCGACGCCTTGCGGCGGCGGACTCTTTCGAGACTGCGGAAGATAGCACAGCCTCAATGAAAAAACAAACCAATATTTTTCAGGCAGTTATTCTTTTTAATCCCATATCGGAGATAAGATTCCGCTCGCTCCAAGCCGCGGCCGAAGACCCGCCTCGGGGTGAAAATATTACTGTTGCCGGGAGATTTCTTCCAGCCGCTGCAAAACGTTTTCGATAATCCAGGCCGGGGTCGAAGCTCCAGCGGTTATCCCGACCCGCTGTTTGCCGACAAACCACGCCGGCCGCAATTGTGCGTCTGTTTCAATATGATAGGTGCAGGACTGCTGTTCCTGACAGAGATGTGACAAGCGGGTCGTGTTGGCACTGTTAAATCCCCCGATGACCAGCATCAGGTCAACCTCGGCAGCGATCCGGCGGGCCTCCTGCTGGCGCAAGGTTGTCGCATCGCAGATTGTGTTGTAGACTCGCAGCTCCTTTGCCCGGGCAAGACACAGCGAAACAATCTCCTGCAAATTCTCCAGGGACTGGGTCGTCTGGGCAATAATGCCGATTTTTTTATTGCCCGGCAGGGATTGGGCGTCTTCGGCACTGGTAATAACAATGACTTCCCCTGTGGCGTAGGAACAGATACTCTGGACTTCCGGGTGGTCAGCTTCGCCGACCAGCACCAGCAGGTAGCCTTCTTCACTGAGTTGGGCGGCAAAATCCTGGGCTTTTTTCACAAATGGGCAGGTTGCATCGATCACCTCCAGCTGCCGAGTTTCGATTTCCGCCAATTCTTCCGCGGTAATCCCATGCGAGCGGACGATCACGGCTCCGCCCGGGATTTCATCCACCTGCCCGCAGACCCGCACCCCCTGTCGCTCAAGCTGTTCCACAACCTGCGGAGAATGAATCAGCGGCCCCAGGGAATGAATCTGCTCATGCTGCGACGAGGCATCAAAAGCCATCTGCGTCGCACGCTTCACCCCGAAGCAGAACCCCGCACTCCTGGCCAGGATAATTTCCATCATTCACCTCCGAACGATTGCTGCTTTTCAGCAATTTCCCGCGTCATCAGCTCCAGAACCTCATCGATTGACATTTGAGTTGAATCGATAACAACCGCATCCTCCGCGCATTTCAACGGGGCATGTTCGCGGATGCTGTCTGCTGCATCACGCGCCTCAACCTCGGCAATCGTCTGTTGCAGATCAACCGCCACCCCCGCCGCCCGCAACTCCTCATGGCGCCGCCGTCCCCGCTCCTCTGCCGAGGCGGAAAGAAAAAACTTCACCTCCGCGTGAGGGAAAACCACGGTGCCGATATCGCGCCCCTCCAGAACAACTCCGCCGGCCTGCCCCAGCTTCCGCTGCAACCGGACCAGCGCATCGCGGACAACCGGGCAGGCAGCCACTTTGGCCGTCAACCGGCTGATTTCCGGGGTGCGGATCTGCCGGGAGACATCCTCACCGTTGACCAGCACCCGTTCCTGTCCGGCCTCACGAACAAACTCAATGACAAGAGAGCTGCACAGTCTCTGCAAGGCCTGCTCATCGGTCGGATCGATCCGCTGTCGATGAGCCAGCAACGCCACCGCACGGTACATGGCACCGGTATCGATATTGATATACCCGGTGCGTTTTGCCAGGGCTTTACTGAGGGTGCTTTTACCGGCTCCGGAGGGGCCGTCGATAGCGACGATAAGTTTTCTGCTCAAGTTCACGGATCCTGTCTGTGTAAGTTAAAACCGGCATCAGCATTTACGGCTGATGCCGGTCAAATTTATGGGTTGAGTCACTATAGCAGATAGCGTGCAGTACAGATCAAGGGCGAAGACGATTCAACAGCTCCCAGAAATTCGGAAAAGAGGTTGCCGTACAAGCGGTATCCTCGATGACAACTTCGGTTTCGGCGCGCAACGCGGCGACCCCCAGACTCATGGCGATGCGATGGTCACCGAAGGAGTTAACCGCAGCACCGCTGAGCGGTCGGCCGCCGGTGATGCGCATGCCGTCCGCCAGCGGTTCGATCTGCGCCCCGAGCCTGCCCAGAGTGTCGCACATGGCGGCAATCCGGTCGGTTTCCTTCACGCGCAGTTCTTTGGCATCAGCGATGGTCGTCACCCCTTCGGCAAAGGCGGCGGCAACGCTGACCACCGGAAATTCATCAATGGCGCGCGGCACCAGCTCAGCGCCGATCTCGATCCCTCGCAGCGGGCTCGACTTGACCAGCAGATCGGCCACCGGTTCGCCGGACAGTTCACGCGGGTTGAGCAGCTCGATCGAGCCGCCCATCTGCTGCAGAATATCGATGATGCCGCTGCGGGTCGGGTTGACACCGACATTTTTCAGCAGCAGTTCCGCGTCGGGAACGATCAGCCCGGCGACCAGAAAAAAAGCCGCCGAAGAGATATCGCCGGGCACGTCAACCTCTCGTCCCTCAAGAACAACCCGACCGGTAACCCGAGCTCCGCCGGCGAAAGATTCGACCTCGGCACCGAAATACCGCAGCATCCGTTCGCTGTGATCACGCGACAGGTGCGGCTCATAAACCGTGGTCGTCCCTTCGATCTGCATCCCGGCCAGCAACAGCGCCGACTTGACCTGAGCACTGGCCACCGGCGAAGAATATTCGAGCGGTGTCAGGCCGCCGCCGTCGATGGCCAACGGTGCCTTGCGACCGACATCGCGCCCGAGAATTTTTGCGCCCATCTCCGTCAACGGGTTGATCACCCGTCCCATCGGCCGTTTGCGCAGGTACTGATCTCCGGTCAAAATGGAAAAAAATGGTTGTGCGGCCAGGATCCCGCTCATCAACCGCATGGTCGTGCCGGAGTTGCCGCAATCGATGACATCGGTCGGTTCCAGCAGACCATCGAGACCGCGGCCCTGAATAATCAGCTCATTGTCGCCCGACTCGGTGACCTCAACCCCCATCGCCTGAAAAGCCCGCAAGGTCGCCAGGCAGTCCTCACCGCGCAGCAGGCCGCGAACCCGGCTTTTCCCTTTCGCCAGAGAGGCGAACATAATCGCGCGGTGAGAAATCGACTTATCACCGGGAACAACAATCTCACCGCGGAGTGTGGTTGCGGGAGCGATGGTTCTGGTTTCAGATTTATGCATCGGGCAGGTCCTTGTCTGGATTACAAAATTTCATCGCGCAACTGCTTCGAACGCAGGAAAAACTCGAACAACTTTTCGCCGCTGCCTTGCGCCACGTCCGCTTTTAATTCGGCAAAAAAGGTCTCGAACTGTCCCATCATCTCCAGCAGAGCCTCGCGGTTGGTTTCGGCGATATCACGCCACATGGTCGGATCAGAGGAGGCGATGCGGGTGAAATCGCGAAATCCGCCCGCCGAATACTCGAGGATATTCTCCTCGTAATGGTCGTAGGAACCGACTGCGTTAACCAGTGAATAGGCCACCATGTGCGGCAGGTGACTGATGGCGGCGAGCACCCGGTCATGCTTTTCCATCGACATCTGCACCACCTCGCTGCCGGCCAGCTGCCACATCTCAGTAACCAGCGACAGAGCCTGCGGCGCGGTCTTCTCCGTCGGCGTCAGAATACAGCGCTTGCCGCGATAGAGGCTCGCAAATGCCGCTTCGGCGCCGCTTTTCTCGGTACCGGCAATCGGGTGACCGGGGACGAAATGAATACCTTCCGGCAGCAGCGGCTCAATCGCCTCGGCAACCGCTCCCTTGACGCTGCCACCGTCAGTGATAATCGCTCCCGGCTGCAAACCGGGAAGCAGCTCTGCAGTCACGCTCGCCAGGGTTTTGACCGGAGTCGCCAGAAAGACAACATCGGCATCCTTGACCGCTGCGACCGGATCGCGCGAATAACGATCGATCACCCCCAGTTCAAGGGCTTTTTCCAGGTTCGGTTTACCGCGCCCGCAGCCGACCACTTCGCCGACCGCGCCGGCCTCTTTTAACGCCAGCGCCAACGACCCGCCAATCAGGCCGACGCCGATAATCGTCAGTCGGGGAATCAGGATATCGGACATAAACTTACTTTTCTCCCAGCGGAACGTCCTGCCGGGCCAGCGGATAAGAACCGAGCACCTTGAGGAAATGGCAATGACCACGCAGTTCTTCGATCGCCTCGGCAATCGCGCTATCGTCAATATGGCCGATCAGGTCGAGAAAAAAGATGTATTCCCAGGCTTTCTGTTTCATCGGCCGGCTTTCAATCTTCGCCAGATTAATCTGCCGTTTGCTGAACGGCTCAAGCATCCGCGAGAGAATCCCCGGCTCGTCTTTGACGCTGAACATGATCGAGGTCTTATCCTGCCCGCTGCGCTCCGGGGCTTTCTTGCCGATCACCAGAAAGCGGGTGA
>JAADGW010000103.1 GCA_013152145.1 Deltaproteobacteria bacterium | reverse complement strand
TTTTACTGGCAAAATAATTGTCGAGATTCCGGTGGTAATCGAGATGCTCCGGGGTCAGGTTGGTAAATACTGCCGCGTCGAACTCGATACCATCGACCCGATGCTGTTCCAAAGCATGCGAAGAGACCTCAAGAATAAAGGCATCGGCACCCTGCTGGCGAAACTGCCCCATCAGCTGCATCAGTTCCAGCGATTCCGGCGTGGTATGGGTTGACGCGAGACGTTCGTTGCCGAAACGGTATTCGACGGTACCAAAAACCGCCGGGGAGTAACCGGCCTGGCGAAGAACCGCCTCCAGCAGATAGGTAATCGTCGTTTTACCGTTGGTTCCGGTGACGCCGATAACCGGGACATGCGCGGTCGGGCAGCCGTTGTAGCGGTTGGCGAGCTGCGCCATCACCTGGCGCACATTGGCGACCCGGACAAAACAGACTTCGGTGGGAAGATTATCCGGAAGACGCTCGCAGACAACAGCTCCTGCCCCCGAAGCAAGCGCCTGCGGGATAAAATCAAAGCCATCGGTGTGCACGCCGGGCAGGGCGAAAAACAGACAGCCCGCCGTCACACGACGTGAGTCACAGGCCAGCCCGCTGACCTCCAGCTCGGGCGAGCCATAAATCTTTTCTACCTTGATGGGCTGCAGCAACGTTGTCAGTTTCATCAGATACCTTTTATGCGCCGAGACGAACCCAGGCCTGCTTGCCGTAGTGAAGCGTCGCCCCGGGTAATGGTGACTGTTCAACCACCTGACCACTGCCGGACAACTTTAAATTCAACCGTTTCGCTTCCATCATCTGCAACACCTGACGATAACTCATGCCGCGAAAATCCGGCATGACCAGCCCGTCAACCGGCTCACTCGCGGGGATCAGTGGAGCCAGATCCGGCAACGGCTCCGGATCTGCCGGGACCGCCGCCAGGTCAGCCATCGAGCCCTTGGGCAGAATATTCAGGTGGCTCAGCGACTGTTCCGCGATACGGGCAAATACCGGTGCAGCCAACAGCCCACCATAAGCCTTTCCCTTCGGCTCATCAATGGTCACCGAAATCACCAGCGCCGGGAGCTCCGCCGGGACAAAGCCGATGAAGGAAGAGACCCGTTTATCGATCGAATAGCCTCCGGTAACCGGGTCAACCTTCTGTGCCGTACCGGTTTTTCCGGCCACCCGATATCCGGGTAACGCCGCCCGGGTCCCGGTCCCACCCGGCTGCGTCACCGTCACCATCATCTCACGGACCAGCTTGGCGGTTCGTTCCGAAATGACCCGGCGTCTGACCTGCGGCAAGTGCCGCTGCACGGTATTGCCTTCGGCATCGGTGACCCGTTCGACCAGATAGGGTTCCATCAGCAGGCCGCCATTGGCGATCGCGGCCATCGCCGTGGTGATCTGGATCGGCGTCACGCTGATCCCCTGACCGAAAGAGATCGCGGCCAGGTCAATCTCAAACCAACGCGATGGTCGCCGCAACAGTCCCCGCGCCTCACCCGGCAGATCCAGCCCGGTCGGCTCACCGAAACCGAAATCGGTGATGTAGGAATAGAAACGTTTCCTGCCCAGCGCTTTGCCCAGCTTGGCGAAACCGATGTTACTGCTGTACTTGAGCATTTCCTGCAAGGTCAGATTGTGGAACGGCTTGTGATCACGGATAACCTTGCCACCGACCGCATAGCGACCGTTTTCGCAGTTGGTTATCTGACCGGGATGAACGATCTTCTCCTCGAGCGCCCCAGCCAGGAGAAACGGTTTGAAGGTTGAGCCCGGCTCATACATGTCGCAGACCGCGCGGTTACGCCGGGAGGAGGCCCCGAAACGGTTCGGCACGTTCGGGTTGTAACCCGGCTGGATCGCCATCGCCAGCACTTTCCCGCTGGCCGGTTCCATCATCACCACCGTACCGCCGACCGCGTGGGCCTGTTTGACCGCCCGGGCGAGTTCCTTCTCGGCAATATACTGCAGCGATCGATCCAGGGTCAGTTGCAGATTAAGTCCCGGCGTCCCGCCCTGCACAACTTGCCCGGCGACAGCCAGCCCGCGACCGCGAGCGTCACGCTGTGACACCAGTAGCCCCGGTTCTCCCTGCAACAGGCTGTCGTATTCCAATTCCACCCCTTCGAGCCCCTTCGGATCAAGACCGGTAAAACCGACCACATGAGCACCGACACCGGCCTGGGGATAAAAGCGCTTATGCTCAGTAACAAACTGCAGACCGGCAATCCGCAATTTGCGGACCTGTTTGGCAACGTCCGGCTCAAGTTTGCGCTTGATCCAGACAAATCGCTTCTTTTCCGTCAGCAACCTAGTCAGTTTTTTTTTCGACATCTGCAGCGATGGCGCCAACTGTCCGGCAACCCGTTGCGGATGCTTGATCAATGTCGGGTCCGCATAAAGCGATTCGGCGTCCAGACTGACTGCCAGAGGAACACCGTTACGATCAAAAATACTGCCGCGCTGTGGAGCCAGTTTTACCACCCGTTGCCGTTGCTGATCAGCCCGGTCCTGCAACTGCGGCGCTTGAATCACCTGCAGATCATAAGCGCGGCCGGCAATAATAAGAAAGACGACAATAAACAGAATACCGAATAACCGGATGCGGATCTGAATTCCACGCTCCGAAGCTGCCATATCAATCGATCCGGATAATCTGGCCGGCAGCCGGGGGGCGCAGACCCAGCTCTTTACGAGCCAGCCCTTCAATCCGCGAATCACGGGAAAGATAGGCCGCCTCCAGCTTCAGTTGCTTGATCTGCTGCTGGCCGACCCTGATCTGGCGTTCCAGACTGGAAATATCATACTCAAGATTGATCGCGTGAATCCGCGACCAGACAAACAGCAGCGACAGCATCGACACCAGCACAATTGCAGCAAAAACCGGAACCAGGCGCGGACGGTGGAGAGAAAATCCATTAATCTTGACAACTGTTCTCGGCAGAACTTCTGACATGGGCGCCTCCCCTGTACGTTTTTCAAGCTGACTGCCGCGAGCCGGTCAGCAGCGTTCGACCGCGCGCAGGATGGCACTGCGCGAACGACCATTTTTCTCTATTTCATCGGCACTCGCTCGGATTGCCTTGCGAGTCAGCAACTTCACCAACGGCACCTGATGACATTGGCAGACGGGTAACCGTGGTGGACAGATGCAACCTTTGGCGCACTCCCGAAACAATTGCTTAACGATCCGGTCTTCCAGGGAGTGAAAACTGATCACGACCAGCCTTCCTCCCGGCTTGAGCAGCTTAATCCCGGCGGCGACGCCGTTTCGAACCTGCTCCAGCTCCTGGTTGACGTGAATCCGCAGCGCCTGAAAAATGCGGGTTGCCGGATGGATCCGCCCCGGTCGGTTGCCCCCGGGCACCGCCTCGCGAACCAGCTGCGCCAACTCGGCGGTCCGGGTGATCGGGGCCTCACTGCGACGAGCAACGATCCGGCGGACGATCCGGCGACTGAAGCGTTCTTCGCCATACTCGAAAAAGATGCGCAGCAGTTCAGCCTCGTCGGCCTGATTGAGCACCTCGGCCGCGGTCATTCCGGCCTGCGGGTTCATACGCATGTCGAGCGGGGCGTCGTGACGGAACGAAAAGCCCCGTTCCGGGGTGTCGAGTTGGTGGGAGGAAACCCCGAGATCGAGGAGCATGCCATCGATAAAATCGATCCCGAGCTGTTGCAGCACACTGCCGGCCTGATCAAAGGTGGCGTGATGCAGGCTGACTCGATCGGTGAAAGGGGCCAGAACCTCAGCAGCCTTCTGCAACGCGGCAGGGTCCCGGTCGAGACCGATCAAACGACAACCGGCCGCCGCCTCGAGAATCAGTCGCGAGTGACCGGCTCCACCGATGGTGCCGTCCAGGTAAATACCGTCCGGCCGTGGTTGAAGCCAGTGCAGCACTTCTCCGGGCATCACCGACAGATGCTCAAAGGCTGCCGCGGTCATCGCCTAAAACCCCAGATTCGCTTGCCCCTGGGCATCAGCATCCAACAGCGCTTCCGATTCACGGGTGATCAGTTCGTGAGCCTGCAAGCTCCAGATTTCGATCTTCTCAAACATGCCGATGACCACCACATCCTTATTCAGCCCGGCATGATCACGCAATGACTGGGGAATCTGGATACGCCCTTGGGCATTAAACGAACACTCCTTAGCCGGTGCGATCCGGTTGCGCAGATTCGCCTCCCGGTTGGGTCCCGGAGGCATGGCCAGCACGTTGGCGCAAATCTCCTGCCACTTGCTGGGCGGATAGGCAACCAGGCCGTTTTTATAGCGGGTGACAAACAGCCCCTCACTCTTGTAAACTTGACGCAGTTCGTCCCGAATCGAAGCGGGAATACTGATCCGCCCCTTCAGGTCGATACTGACATTAAATTCACCAGAAAAATTCATATTTGACACCATTTGACACTGTTTGACACCAGAATGTTGAAAGAATAGCGACTGCCCCTGTAGCTGTCAAGGAGAAATCCCGGTTTTTCAAGCCTTTGTCCGTTTTAGAAAATGCTGAGTTGACAGGGACTTAACTTTCATTAAGAGCGTGCCGGCGGGGGAAGGATTGGAATCGTC
The DNA here is from genome assembly GCA_013152145.1 of Deltaproteobacteria bacterium. Lineage (GTDB taxonomy): Bacteria > Desulfobacterota > Desulfuromonadia > Desulfuromonadales > Geopsychrobacteraceae > Malonomonas. The sequence continues at coordinate 1,631 of JAADGW010000103.1, read as the reverse complement.
CAACTATTCTTCGCGTAACCTTCCGCAAATACTCAAAATCCTCTCCATGCCACCCGAGAATCGGACCCTGCATACTAAAAAACGACCCGTCATACGGATCGTTGTGGCATACAAAAACAGAGCAGACCGCCTGTACCTGGCGGTCCGACAAAAATGGAACAGCCAGATGGCCTCGGGGTGCCCACTTCGAGGGTGTCTGTCGCCTGGATGGCGACAGTCAAGCCCCAGGGATGGGTTCATGCAGCCCTTGGAGTGGGCACCCCGAGGCCATCCATCGCGCTACTGAATGGTTACAATGGAAGTAAACCGGGCCTCAACTCGTCAGTCGGCAGCCCCGGCCAGGATCATTTCTACTTCCTCTATCCTCCGGTCATCCATCCGCTTGACCCGGAAAAGAATACCCTCCTTTTCAAAAAATTCACCCTCGGCGGGAATCCTTCCCATGACCCGTAACATGTAGCCGGCCAGAGTCGTCACGTGATCTTCCGGTAACTCCAGCTTAAAACGGCGATTGACCGTCCGAACCGATACCGCACCATCGACTAAAAAATGCCCCGGGGCCAACTGGCGGAAATCGACTTCTTCGATATCGTACTCATCATGAATCTCGCCGACAATCTCCTCGACAACGTCTTCCAGAGTGACAATCCCTTCCACACCGCCATATTCATCCACCACGATCGCCATATGCTCGCGCCTCTTCCGAAAGCTCTGGAGCAACACGGCAACCCGCTTCGACTCCGGCACAAAGTATGGTTTGCGACAGATATCAGACAATAAAAAATGTTCCGTACGCCCGATAAAGTCGAGGACATCCTTGGAGTGCACAACGCCGACAATGCTGTCCAGGCTGTCACTGTAAACCGGGAACCGGGAATGCCGGGCATGTTGAACGGTATCGAGCACTTCCTGAAAACTGGCCGTCACCTCCAGGCCGACCACCTCGGTCCGGGGGATCATCACATCGCGCACCCGGGTTTCTGACAGATCGAAGATGCTGTGCAACATGCGCCGCTGTTCGGCCGCGACCACTCCGGTCTCTTCTCCGACTTCAATAATTGCGCGGATTTCATCTTCGGAAACTGACAGTCCCTCCACCTCTTTGCCGCGGAAAAAACTGGTAAGGATACGGGACAGGGTCGAAACGACATAAACCACGGGGGTCAGCAGCCAGACCACCAGCCGGATCGGGTTGAGGACCAGAAAAGACATCCTTTCCGGATACTGGGCCGCATAAGTTTTCGGACAGACCTCGGAAAATATCAGCAGAATCGGAGTGAGAATAAGCACGGTAAGAAGTTCACCCTGTTGCCCGAAATAACGGACAAACAGGCCGGTGGCAATAACCGAAGCAGAGATATTGACCAGATTGTTGCCAACCAGAATACCGCTGAGCAAGCGATCGGGATTATCAAGCAGTTCAGCCAGTTTATCGGCCCCGCGACGTTCTTTCTGTTGCAGGTAACGAACCCGCAGTTTATCGAGGGACAGCAGAGCCGTTTCGGAACCGGAAAAGAACCCGGACAGGACCAGCAGGACCAGCAGGACCAGCAATCGCCAGAGAACTTCGTCAGACATCCAACCTCCTGGAAGGATCAAACCATCAAAGGGAAATACGGCGGCGTAACACA
>JAADGW010000196.1 GCA_013152145.1 Deltaproteobacteria bacterium | reverse complement strand
GCTGATTTTTTGTACACAACCTCGAGGCTGGTGGCATATTTTTCAATGATATGAATGGCGTGTTCAATCCGACTTTTGAAATAATTATATGGAAACACAGAGGTAATCGAGATGCCCAGCCCGGCGGCCGTGGTCAGCAAGGCCTGAGCGATGCCGCCGGTGACCAGCTTGGGGTCAGCAATACCGTTGTTGCCTAAAACCTCGAACGAAGAAATAATCCCCAGCACCGTGCCGAAAATACCGAGCAGCGGAGCCACCGTAATCATGGTGTCAAGCACACTCATGAACTGTGACATCCGGTTCACCGTCTGCTGCGCTTCGGCTTCCATCGCCTTGCCCATATCGTAGTCACGGTGCAGGATACCGACCTTCAATACCCGGATCACATAATCTTCGGACCCTTTGGTTTTCTCTTTGATGCGAGCCCAGTCAGCGGATTCCGCGAGCTGCAGAACCTCATCCATCAGTTCCCGGTTCCGCTTCCGCCGGATCTGGGCCCAGAACAGCAGTCGTTCGCCGATGATCGTTACAACCACAATAGAGCAGGCCAGCAGCGGCCACATGACCGGCCCGCCGCTGAGGATGATTTCATAAACCTTCATGGACGCCTCTTCGCGTTATTCTGGAACTGATCGAGCTCCTGATACAGGGTGCAGGTCAGCTCTCGGTTCTCGGTGTTGTAATAAAGCCGACTGGGACAATCATCCGGGCAACAGCAGTTCAAGTGGCACGCACTGCAATCTTTCTGTTGCAGCCGGATTGAAGTCAGCGGCTGACGCCGGAGCGGCTCCGGCTGCTCCACTGTGCCGCAGGCAAAAACCGGGTCGCCCATGGTCTGCCCGCAGGGATAGAGGCGGCCGTCGGGATGAACCGCCAGACTTTGTCCGCTTGCCGCCCGGCAGAAGTGGGGACTGCGGCCGGTACCGGCCAGCAGGTCCTGTTCCCGCAGTCGCAAAGGCTGGCGGCGGGAGCGGTTGATCATCGCCAGGGCTCCGGTCAATCGGTTCATCCCCTGGCGCAGTTGCGTCGCAGATGGTGGTTGGATTGCCAGATCGCCTGCTCTGCCTTTGGCGACCAGCAGGTCAAGGCCGAGTCCCCGGCTGTTGCTGAATCCGGCCAGCAGCAGCGCCAACCGGTCAAGGTAACCGACATTCTCTCTGGTCACAACGGTCGTCACCCGGAAAGGAATTCCCTGCTCTTCAAGCCGTTTCAGCCCACGGAGGGTCTCATCGGCCATGCCCCGCTGCCGGTCATGGATCTCCGGCGGCCCATCGAGGCTGATGCCGACCTGATAATCATAGGTTCTGAAGATCTGCAGCAGCTCTTCGGTCAGCAGAGAACCGTTGGTCTGGATGGCCAGGCTCGGTCCGCGGGACATGTTGCGACAACGTTTACCGATCCGTATCAGCTTGTCCGGCCGCAGGGCCGGTTCACCGCCGGTCACCTGCACATGGCAGGGCGAGTTGTGATCGGCCAGATCGAGCGCCCGATCCAATACCCGGTCAGACATGTCCTGTCCGGTCGATTCTGCGGCCAGATAACAGTACCGGCAACGCAGGTTACAGCGGCTGGTCACCGCCAGAATCAGATATCTGACATCAAGTAACGGCATCAGAAAAAGCCCCGTTGCAGTTTCTGGCGGCGGATGATGAACCAGATGATCACCGGACTGCCGATCAGCGCGGTGACGGCATTGAGCGGCAGGACCGCGCTGTAGCCCGGCAGCTGGGCCAGAATATCGGCAGCGATGGCGACTACGCTGCCGAGGATGGCGGTCACCGGCAGTAAGACCCGGTGATCCGAAGTGGCGGCCGCGACCCGGGCCAGATGCGGCACGGCGATACCGATAAAAGCCACCGGTCCGCAATAGGCGACCACCGATCCCACCAGCACCGCCGCCAGGGCAATAACCACCAGCCGCACCGGCAGATAGCTCAGCCCCATGCTGCGGGCATAGGTTTCGCCGAGCAGCAGGCCGTTGAGCGGTTTGCCCACCAGCATGCTGAGTCCGCAGGCCAGCAGACTCACCGGCAGGAAGACCGACATCTCCCGCCAGGTGACATTGCTGAAACTGCCGAAGGACCAGGCCAGATAGGCCTGAATCAGCTCCGGGCGGCTGAAGTGAATCAGGACGCTGACGACGCTGTTCAGGGCAAATCCGCCGAGCAGCCCGATAATCAGCAGGGTCATGACATTGTCCACCCAGCGGGCGGCGATCAGGATGGCGGCCAGCACCAGCAGCGCGCCGAGGGCCGCGGCCAGCACCAGGGTCAGGTTGCCGCCGACTCCCAATCCTTCGATCAGCCGGGCGCCACGCTGGCTTACCGCCGTCCCCAGCACCACCAGGGCGACTCCCAGGCTGGCGCCGGAGCTGATACCCAGTACTGACGGCCCGGCCAGAGGATTGCGGAACAGGGTCTGCATCATCAGACCGCTGACCGCCAGCGCCGCTCCGGCGGACAGGGCGGTGATCGCCTTGGGCAGCCGGAAGAGCATGATGATGGTGGTCCAGCTGGCCCGCTGCGGTTCATGACCCAGCAGGATCGTCAGCACCTGATCCGGCGGGATGGTGACGGTGCCGGTGGCCAGATCAAGAACGAAGGCGAAGCAGAGGACCGCGAGCAGCACCGGGATCAGAAGGCGAAGATTGGTCATTTGAGTTGCCTGTAGTAATAAAGTTTGTGATCCGGCAATAGCTCCGGGTGGAAAATACGGATCAGATCGGCCAGGATCACATCGGGCTGAACCATGCCCGATTCCCAGAAATCGTTGCCGCCGGCGGCATTGAGCCGCTTATTGTTGTTGAACAGCTTGCCGGTCTGCAGGCTTTTAAACGCTGCAAAGCGCGGATCGCTGCGGAGCGCCTGGGCAAGAGATGTCCAGATGCCGGTGTTGATCCAGAAATCCGCCGTAAGTCCCCGGTCATAGACCAGCTCAATGTCCATCGGAATGCTGCCGGTATCGCCGGTTTTCTGCCAGACATAGGCGGCACCGGCGTCCTGCAGATAGTGGCTGATAAAACTGTTGCCGCCGGAAACGCTCCAGTGACCGCCGTAGGGGGTGTTGGTGATGACCGTCGGGCGCCGGTCCACATCACGGGTCAGCGCCGTCAGCTTGAGATAGCGGGCCTCCATCTGCGTGAAAATCTCTTCCGCCTCCTTCCCCCGGTCAAAAAACAGGGCCACGAACTTGATCCATTCCGCCCGGCCCAGGGGCGTGGACTCCATGTATTCGCCGATCATGCCGACCTTGAGACCGGCCTCGAGCAGCTTGGGATAGGCATCTCGAAAGCTGCCGGTGCCGTAGGTGAAAATCACCTCCGGGCGTAAATCAAGGACGGTCTCGATCTGCAGCGTCGAATTCTGTCCTACCGCCTTGAGCCGTCCCTGCCGGGCGGCTTCACGTACCGAGGGGGTATGGACCCGGGAAGGATCACTGAAGCCCACCAGCCGGTCAACCAGCCCCAGCCGATCGATAAAGGCCAGCTGGGTCGTGGAGAGCGCGACCATGCTTCGTACCGGGGTTTCGATCACCTGATAACCGTCATATCCGGACGGGGTGGCCAGGCCGCGGGGTTTGAGCAGATACTTGAAGCTGGTGCTGGCTCCGGGCCAGGGATTGGTGACCTTGATCAGGGTGACGCCATCGCGGTAAGCCACTGCAAACCCGTGACTGTAGCGCACTGTGATCTGCTCTGCGGCAAGGCTCTTTCCCGGCAGCAGGCAGCAGAGCAGGGAAATGGCCAGACCGAGAAAAATCGTTTGCCGAAGGCAGCTGCGTCTTATCGCCATAAGTGTTTCTCCAAAGCCTGTTTCTGACGGCTGATTTTGGCCTGCCACTGTGACATGCCGCGAAAGGTGAATTCAAAAACAACCTGTTCGGGTGCGATCAGATCGAAAAGCTTACTGATGGCCGGATCGGTGAACGGTTCGTGGGGATCGATCTGTGCGACATGCTCCCGGGCGGTCTGCAGTTGCGTCCAGAAGTCGCCGCTGATCGATGGCGGGTTCGCCATGGTTGTTCTGATGTAGTTGCCGCTCAGGTTGCAGTTCAGGTGAACCGTGTGGATTTCCCGGCGCAGACTGCCCAGCTGTTTGACCCGTGTCAGCAAAAAATTGACGGCATCCGTTTCGTTGGCAAACCCTCCGGCACTGTTGAGCAGATGACCGGTGTCGAGGACGATGCCGCAGCGCCGGTAATTGACCCGGGTCCGCAGATAGTCGTATTCCTCTTGATCTTCCAGCCGGAAGCTGCCGGGCCACCAGAGGTTTTCGAACAGCAGCCAGCCGCTGAAACGGCTGCGGGCCAGTGATTCGTTGAGAAGTTCGCTGCACAGATCGAGCGTCTCCCGCCAGTGCCAGGGGAATTTCCAGTCAAAGATATATTGCAGTTCGCAGTGAACCGGGTGGAATACCACGTAGTTGCAGCCCAGCCGTTCCGCCAGTTCGAATTGCTGTGCGTAGGCGTCGATGAGGCACTGCCGGTCGGTCCCGCCGTAAAAGCGGCGCACCGTATCCCGGCTGCCGAATATCTCCAGCAGCTGCCCGGTCTTGCCCTGCCAGAGCTGACGGAGGATGACAAAAAACCGCAGGTGCAGTCCGTGGATCATCTCAGACGGAATCCGCGTAAAAGCATAATCACCGACCGGGTAGAGCTCGAACCCGTCAAACTCCCATTCCCGCAGAAAATCCGCTGCCCGGGTCCAGTCATCATTGAACAGTGCCAGCTCGCCCGAATGGGTGGAAAAATTGAGCAGCCGCCTCATGAGCATTCATCCCGCTTCTCTGCCCCTGGCGTCGGCCACTTGTCAGAAAATCCCAGGGCGAAGGCCTGCCAGCAGAGTTGCAGGAAATCCTCATTGGTCGTCGGTCGGCCGGAATTATTCCCCAGGACGAGACGATAGTCCTCCATCCTGTCGTAACGACTGCTGATGGCACAGCTCAGCTGCGCCGCAGCGGCGGCCATGATTTCGTTCCCGCAGGTCTGCGGAAGAATCCCCCAGCTGAACTTGTCCCGCAGGTGGGCCAGGGCGGCCACCGCCGCCACGGTCAGCGGATCACGGTTAATTCCGGAAAAATTATGGGCCAGCAATGATGCCTGTTCAGTGTCCAGGTGAGCACTGATTCCGGCCTGCATCGACTCATGGCTACAACCGAACCGTTCAAGATGAATCCTGGCTGAACACTGCCCCTGGGGGGTGAGGCGGTTCTGTTTGCCCAGAGTTTCTTTAACCGCCGCCTTCACCGCCAGGCCGATCAGTTCTCCCAGCTTGCCATGTTTGCCCGCCCAGCTCAGACGGAAGCCCTCCCGGTCCGGCGCGGCAACAATGATCTGATCGGTGCCGGTGCCGGTGGCCGGACCGTCCGAGTAACGGGAATTGACCGCCAGCTCCTGCAAGACAGCAGTTTTGGCCTCGGTAGCGGTTATCACCGTCCGGGTCAGGGCGGCCTCGGTGAGCGGCCGGTTGATGAAGAGCATGATATTGATGGTTCCGGGAGTCGGGGGCTTGCCGGTCGGGGTCAGGCGTTCAAAACCGGTTTCGGTTTCCATCACCGAGGCCGGATCACCGGCGCGGCCCGCGTTGGTCTCGACCCCGCCGGTCACCACCGCGATCACTTCGAGGTCACGAAATTTTCTGCTGATAAAGGCCGCATGGTGCATATTGGCGGCGGTTCCCATCCCGGCAGACTGCTCCGGCGGCAAGCCGTGCGGTTCGCAGATCATTTTCTGATATTGCTGTGGATCGCGAAGGATCTGTCGGCAGTGATGGCCGGCAGGCTCACAGCTCTGGTGATTGAAGACATATTTCAGCCCCCGGCGCAGACCGCCGAGAAGTCGACAGGTGGACAGCACCAGGTGCGGTTCGAGAAATCGGCCATAGATCATCCTGTTTTTCCGGTGCAGCTCGATGCCGTCATAATAAGTGGTGATGTGCATACTCAAATCCTCTGCAGCGTTGCCGCCGCCGCTGTAGTCATTTTTACGGCTCTATAACCCCAAAGAAAGTTTCTAAAAAAGACTGAAAACTAAGTCATCAGCCATCAAGACTCCAAGGCACCAAGAAACCTGCCCCCAAGGGTTTTGACTCTCTTGGCGCCTTGGAGTCTTGGTGGCAATCCGCCTTTGTTCGGGTTATTGACCCGTATTTGTAACTCTTCAGCGGCGGGTGTCCGCCGCGCAGTTCTTCGATGGAATCGGGAATCTCCATCAGCGGTTGTCGTCTGATCCGGTGCGGCAGTGCCAGTTCGGCCGCCTGCTGCACATCTTCCGGATGAACCTCGCGGCGTCCCTGGTAAGCGGCCAGGGTTCTGGCGGTTTTAAGGATGATGATGTCGCCCCGGTGACCGTCGACTCCCACCTCCAGGCAGTTTCTGGCCACTTCGTACAGCAGCGGTTTGTCAATTTCCACTTGCGGATACAGCTCTCTGGCGGCCATGATCCGCTCTACCAGCTGTTCGGATTCATCGCTCCAGCGACCGACAAACCTTTCCGGGTCCTCATCAAAAGCACTGCGCTGCTCCATGATCGCCACCCGTTCATCGATGGAGCCGATCCCCTGGACGGTGACACAGAGGCCGAACCGGTCGAGCAGCTGGGGGCGCAGGTCCCCCTCCTCCGGGTTCATGGTGCCGACCAGGGTAAAACGGGCCGGATGGGAAAAACTGATCCCCTCCCGTTCGATGCTGTTGACTCCCATCGCGGCGGAATCGAGCAACACATCCACCACATGGTCATCGAGCAGGTTCACCTCATCGACGTAAAGAATCCCGCGATGAGCCTGTGCCAGCAGGCCCGGTTCGACACGGCTTTCACCGGTTTTCAGGGCGTGTTCCAGATCGAGAGAGCCGACCACCCGGTCCTCGGAGGCACCCACCGGCAGTTCAACCACTCTGACCTTGCGTTCCCGTATCGGCAGAGACTCCCGGGATTCCGGCAGCGACAGTCCGAGCTCCCGGCAGATGTCCAGATGCCGGTCATACTCGCTGTCCGGATCAAGCTGGAAGGGGCTGCCGTCAATCACCCGGATCAGCGGCATGATATCGGCCAGGGCACGCACGGCGGTTGATTTAGCGGTCCCTTTTTCTCCCCGGATGAGAACCCCGGAGAGGCCGGGATTGATAAGGTTCAGGATCAGGGCCAGTTTCATTTTTTCCTGGCCGATGATGGCGGTAAATGGAAAGATCGGTTGCTGTTTCATTGCTGCTCCTGTGCGATGCTGACCAACTCCTCGGCCTGCAGGTCTCTGATTCTGAAATAGTCGGCACCCAGCGCCGTGGCCAGGCGTCCGGCCAGGCCGAAGGTCACCAGCCCCTCCTCTTCGGTATCAACCACAACGTATCTGGCCGGTTCCGTCCGGCCCATGGTTTTCGCCAGTCTGAGCATCTCCTCGACCGGCTTCTCCGCCCCCAGACTGACATTGCCTTTGCCGTCGGTCAGGATAATGACAATCGGCCGCCCGGCGGGCTCGCGAGCCAGGTAGTTGCGGACCTGTTCGTAGCCTTTGACCAGACCGGCGGACAGCGGGGTCCGGCCACCGACCGGCATCTCGCTCAATAGCTTGCCGGCCAGCTCGACGGAGTTGGTGACCGGCAGGTTGACGAAGGCCTGATCGCGGCGAAAGCTGATCATCGCAACCTTGTCCCGTTTCTGATAGGCATCGAGCAGCAGTGACATCACGGCCCCCTTGGAGGCGGCCATCCGGCCGCGGGCGCCCATGGACCCGGAGGCATCGACGATAAACAGCAGCAGGTTGCCGAGCCGTTTCTCCCGGATTTTAAACCGGAGATCCTGCGGACAGAGCTTGATCGCCAGCTCGCCGCTGCGTTGCTGTTGAAAGGGGGCGGCGGCGCGGATGCTGGCATCCAGGGCGATATCACCGGGGACACCCTGTTGACCGGCTCTGCTGTAGCGGCCCTGCTTCTGTGAAACCCGGGAGCGGGAGCGGCGGCCTGATCCCCGGCGCACCGTCCGGTCACGGGAGCTGCTGATTTTTTTCACCTTAAAGGGGGTGCCGACAGCAAAAACCTGCTCTGTCGTCCCCGGTTCTTCGTCCCGCGGGGAATTTTCTTCCGTTGTCGGAGTGGTGTCATCTGGCGGTGAAGAGCCCTGCTCCGGTTCATCCGGGTTTTGCGGCCGATCATCAGCGGCCGGTTGCCGGTCCGACCCGCCATTATCCTCTTCCGGCCGGTGGTCGGTTTCATCTGACGTTTCATTCTCCGGCTG
>JAADGW010000205.1 GCA_013152145.1 Deltaproteobacteria bacterium | reverse complement strand
GTCTCCAGCCGACGGCTGATCGTACAGATTGATTCCGCCTGAACCAGAGCAGCGGTCTCTTTCAGCGCGTGGACGGCTCGAAATGCAGTCTCCAATTCCACAGCTGAAACCGCCGACAGATTCTGCTGGCCGAAAAACCGCCGCAAGACCTGCACATTACACTCTGCTTCTTTGAGAAAAATCGGAAACAATTTCTGCCGCATATCATCCATCGGCAAACTCCGTAGACATGCACATTCTCCAGATGAATCATCAGTTGCGAAATATCGAACAGATAATAGAACGACAAGCGATAAAAGTTTATCATCTGTCATTAGAGTTTCATAGCTTTTAATTCAGCATGGGACAGCCGGAGAAATGGCTGACAAGTGGTAACTATTCAGCCAGATGGCCTCGCGCTGCTGAACAGTTATGACAAGTGAACAATACACAACGATAACAGTTGTCTCGGTTATTCACCGTCCAGCACAAAATCGACCGGAATCACAACCCGACTCGCGACCGGTATCCCGGCCGAGGTGGCGGGCTTGAAATGCCAGTGCCTGACAGATTTTTGCGCGGCCCGATCCAGACTTTTGTACCCTGAGGAGACAACCAACCGGGTTTCGCCGACACGACCATCCGCCAGCACGAGAACCTCCAGTTCAACAGTCCCCTGCCGGCCGCGCCGCCGATCAATTTCGGGATAGCGGGGTAACGGGTTCAACTCATAGCGCGGTAGAGCCTGCTGAAAAACCGTGGCATGCTCGCCGGGTCCCGACTCCGGTGCTGCAACCGCGACCGCCTGTTCTGCGACCGATTGATGCTGCGGGTGCGCCGTTGTCGGCGTTTGCTGTACGGCCTCAACCGTCGACGGTTGAGGGTCTGCCACGGGCGAACTCAGTTCAGTTTTCTGCGAAACCGGCTCCACGACAAGCGGAACCGGTCGATCAACCGCCGCTACGGCGATGTCTTCAGCCGTTGGGACCAGCTTGTCGGGCGTTTTCTCTTTGCCCGCTCTCGGCTGCAAGGAGCGACCCCCGGGAACAACGGTTCGGGGCGACTTAATCAAGCTCTGTTTTGCCCGCATAGAGGGGGAGAGTTCCGGAACAGCAGTCTTCCGGGGTGAGCTGGCGGGGAAAAACTGCTCAACCGGGCGGGAGACATAACCGACACTCTGCTGCTGAGCGACCTGCTGAACAGCTCGGTGAGAGACGTCAAGCTGCAACAGGAACAGATGCAGGCCCAGAGAGAGCAGGATAAAAACAGACATTCGGGCTAGCTGTGTCAAGTGAGCACCAGATCGATTGAGAACGTTACGGTGGTGATTTTCTCATCAGACAGATCATATTAAATATATATTCGCTTGTAAACCAAAGCATTCCACTGTTAATTTAGCTGAAAATGTGAAGTTTACAATTCTTTCTTGCTATGAAATGTTGCCTGCTAGCTGCCATGTCCAGTTTATTGAGAAATCTCGTCGTTCCAACAATACTCGTCGTTGCCATGAGCGTGCCCGGGGTGAAGAGCGTTTTTGCCGAAGACCCTCCGGTTGCGCCGAGCAGCATTCCAGTTATGCCCCGAGTTACCGTTACCGGTCGCTACATTGAACCGATGTCCGGTTCATTTTCCATTGACCGGGAACAGTTAGAACGACTGCCGAATAAGAATGGGACAATCACTGACTATCTCAAAATAGTTCCGGGGGTACAGTTCTCCGAGGGGACAGACCCCTCTCTACAATCTGGAGAAATCGAACCAGCCAATGTTTCCATCTCCGGTGGCCGTGGTTATGAAAATAATTTTCTCATCGATGGAATGAGCAACTCCAGCAACCTGGATCCCTACGCACTTAAGTTTGATGACGTTAATATTTTACCCACCAGTCCACAAGAAATTTTCTTGAGCCCCAGCCTCATAAAGAGTCTGACTGTCTTTGACCATAACATATCTTCGCGTTACGGAAACTTTACCGGCGGCGTGGTCGAGTCGGAAACTGTTGACCCGGACAGCGAGCTATCGGGTGAAGTCAGCTACAGAACGACGCGAGACAATTGGACAAAGTTTTATATCGATCCGGATGATCAGGAGGATTTTCAGAATGCCGACCTCACGACCCGGCAACCTCATTTTGACAAACACTACGTCACCCTTCAACTGAGTGGACCGCTCAGCGCGACACAGGGTCTGCTTTTTACCTATGCGCAAAACTACTCTCAAATTCCACTGACGCCCTTCGGCAGCAAAGAAACACAATTCCGCCGCTCGGAAAATTACTATTTCAAACAACATGTCTACGAGTTATCACCGGACACAACGGTAAAATCCTCGTTCACCTATGCCCCTTACCGCGCCAGAGGCTTTCTTAACAAAACGCTCCATAGTAATTTCACCAACTCCAGTGATACCTACGCGTTACAATTCAATCTGGAAACAACCAACGCTATCCGTACCTTGGAAATGAAGGCGGCTCTCAAAAAAAATACCGGCGCACGTGAGGCCCCCGATCATTTCTTTTCCTGGAACTCTGCCTATGGACCGACAAAAAACTGGGGGACCCTGATTGGCAGCAGCAGAAGCAATGAGGGAGGCTTTGGTGATTTAAGAAGAACCGAACAATCCCTGAATGTACAAGCGCATTTGAGCAGTCAACCGATCGTAACCAACCAACACGAAGCCCGCGTCAATCTGGGTGTTGAATATAAATACACACAAGCAAAATATGTGAGGCCGAACACCGTTTATACTTACAAAACTCCAGTTCAACTTAACCCCGGAGACCTATGCGTTGCCAATGACCCCGCCTGTGTCGCCGGAGAACAATATCTGAGCAAACGCGGCGTCTACTCCGCAGGAAGTGCGAGCGACGTTGTAAACTCGCTTTCAGCCTACGTTGAGCTGCAAGAAAAAATAAAGCGGTTGACACTCAGACCGGGATTACGTGCTTCTTATGATGATCTGATGAAAAACTTCAACCCTGCTCCTCGATTTTCAGTATCGCTGGATATTTCAGGGGATGAAAAGGCGACTTTGACGATGGGGATCAATCGCTATTATGGCCAAAACCTGCTGGCGGCAAAACTCCGCGAAGCCATCCAACCGATAGCAACCTCAACTCGACCGGACCAATTCACCGCCTGGACAGACCCGAGCAAAAATGCCTATACCACGGTCACAAAGTTTTCTAATCTCAAAACACCCCATTCTGATGAATTGTCCTTCGATTACCAACAGAAGGTATTTTCCAGCACACTTATCCTCAGCTATGTCTACAGACAGAATAAAAATCAATTAGCGAAAGAAAAAGATCCGAATGCCAACCCTGACGGAAGCCATGAAATCACCCTGAACAATAATGGCTACAGCGAATATAAAAGCTACAGGCTCAGCTGGGAGAAACAGTGGGAAAAGAGTTCACTGGCAATCAATGCAACCTATGAAGAGATCACCAGCAGTAACGAAAGCTATACAGACACACTGGATGACGGAGATTTGGAAGATTTTGTTTATCACGATGGCGAACTGAAGCTCAAAACAGATCTGCCGCGAGTTGATTTCAGTCGGCCTTGGACCGTCAATATGATCTACTTTGCAGATCTGCCCTACGGCTTTTCATTTAGCAACACAACCAGGTATCAAAGTCGTTACCGGACTCTGGGCGACACAAGACAAAACATCATTATCGATGGTAAAACTTATGATATTTACGACGAAATATCAGAACACAGTGCTCTGACTTTTGACTGGAAAGTAAGTTGGGAAAAAGAACTCCTAAACCAGCAATATTTGGAAGTTACGCTAGATATTTACAATGTCTTCAACCGGAAAGTTCCGATCGGAACGGAAAGCAACGAATACAAACTCGGCCGCCAGTACTGGGCCGGTCTCACCTACAAATTCTAGTAACTATTCAGCAGGATGACCTCGGGGTCACTTCAAGGGTGTCTGTCGCCTGGATGGCGACAGTCAAGCCCCATGGATGGGTTCATGCGGCCCTTGGAGTGGGCAGCGCGAGGTCATCCGTCGCGCTGCTGAATAGTTACAAATTCTGAATCATTCCCGGTAACGCAACACCCCTTCCAAAGAGGCTGAGCTTTCCTTATTTGTCACCTGTAGACTGTACCGGCCGGGGTATACCGGCGGCGGGACAGACACCCTCAGTTTTTCCGCTGAAAGCACAGTAACATCTTCAAGTTCGCGCGGCGCGGGGATGGCGGTCACTCCCATAAACCGGTTCCCCAGATAGAGCAACCCCTTGTAGCGCTGCACTGACCCATTCAGACCGGAAATGTTAATCGTACTCCCGTGGAGAGTGTAGATCACGGACATCAATGGTGTACAGACCACTGAACAGACAGGTCACGTAAACCTTCTCACCATTGACCAGCACCGCATTGGCGAACCCCGGCAGCCGCAGAGAGCTGAGAACTTCCGGTTTTTCAGGATGTTTGATGTCAACTATCATCAGGCCAGCTTCCCCATTGGCGACATAGACAATATCGTCGACAACTTGAAAACTTATCGGACTGGAAAATTGATCAAGGGGAAAGTGCAACTTGACGAGGCTCAACAAAACAAGCCGACCATCTTCAATCCGAAAAAGCCGCAGCCCGGTCATTTTTTCCGCAATAATAACCAGTTTATCCCGGACAAACGTTTTTAACACGTCAGATCCCGAAATCCTGTCGGTGATCTGCGGCGCAGCCGGATTCGAGATATCGACCAGAGCCAGTCCACCTCCAACCCGGGCAGCAACCAGATGGTTACCATCAACAGCGATGTTTATGCTTTTCAACGTCGGCCACACTGCCACTTTTTCAGGATGCTCGGGCACTGAAACATTAAACACCTCTACTCCTCCAAGTCGACCGGCGGCGTAAAGCAGGTCCCCGACCCGCGTAAAGGACAGACTCCCATGAGAACTAATCCGCGTCAGCGGTGAGCCTTTCTCCAACAGGTTTTTCCGATAAATCCCATCACGATGCCCGGTGACATACAGTGAATCACCAATGATGATAAAATCATCAAACCCTTTCGGGGCTCTTACCTCCTGTACAACCTGGCGGGGTAAAATCGCCTCGGGATCGATAATCCTGATCCCCTTATTCGCAACCGAGACATACAGATACTTCCCCACGGATGCTATCGCCCGCGGAGTCCCTCCCACATTCAAAAAAGCGGCCGATGGAGGAAGGCGCTTATCTTCGTTATCTATCAGTCCCAGACCGTTCATGTTGTCAGCAACGTAAATCGTGTCCCCGGCATGAAAAAGCTTCTGCGGCAGGGTAAAATACCGCTGTTCCGCAACCAGTTGAGGAACCTGTGGATCGGTGAGGTCATACTGGCTTATCCGACCATTTTCCAGGACATACAAAAACCGGTCGGCAATGGTAATCGATCTTGCAGATCGATCAACCGATAACTGCCCGGTGAGAACCGGGACTCCCGAATCACCGATCTGGTAGATTTCAACTCCACCTTTCCCGGCAACGGCGTACAGATAGCCGCCGTAGGCTTCAACCCGACGAATCGGCTGCTCTGATTCGATAAAAGCGACGGGCTTCCCCTGACCGAGATTGTTCAGATCGTAAACCATCAATCCGCCGGTACCGGAGACGACATAAAGATAGTGACCGACAACTTTACTGGCAATGGCTGATGACCAACTGTAAAGAGATTTCATCCTCATCAGCTTGCCCTGATCGCCAAGCTGATAAATCTTCACCCCCAGAGGTCCGCAACTGAGGTACAGCTTTCCCCCGCTGCGTTCAATATCAAGCACCGAAGCCCCGGTAAGATAGCGGAACGGCAACATTTTAGGTCTGCGTGGCAGACTGACATCAAGAACCCTGATCCCGAACACACTGCCCGCCAGATAGAGCAGATTACCGACTCGTTCCATATCGAAAAGAGTTTTATCGATCGGCTGAAAACCGACAAAGGCGTCCCGGTTATTAACATCCAGCTGCACATAAACACGCGTATCGGCATTAAAACCACCCCCCGTTAAATCGACAGTGGCAAGCTCATCCAATGCCAATGGCCGGGGTTCTTGAGCATCCAGAAAGAGACGATTCCGAGCGCTGGCATAAGAAGCAAAATCTATCCCGGTCCAAATCAGTGCAAACAGGTAGCTGCCGGCAACCAGCAGAATAATAAGAATAAACAGGGGCCGCTTCACACCTGTCCCCCGTCGTCAGCAACCACTCCCGACAGAACCCGGGAGCGGTTATCCAGCAGCTGCTGTATAATCGGCAATAAAGCCTCTCGCTTAAATGGCTTCTCGATGGTGGCGGCAACAAAAGGCTGCAGAAAATCAACCGCGTCCGACGGTGAACTGAGAACAACCAGCCGCGTGTTCTCATGTCGACGGCGGCAAAAATCCAACAAGATTTTGCGGGGGAAGGTCGTCTGATCCAGCAGGATAACGGTATAAACCGCTCGTTCGGTTTTCATCTGCAGCTGGTCAAAATCTTTCGCTACATCAACAACGACGGACAAATCGCTGAGAGAAAGCTTGATCAATTCACGGCTGGCACCACTTCCGCCAGCCACCAGCATATTCACTTTTATTGCCGCCGGATCCTGCCGCGCCACAACTTTTTTCTCTGCGGCTGTACTTTCAACCAGATGCAGTTCATGCCAGCAGCGGCAAAGGGTCTCAGCAAGATCACTCCAACCGATCGGCAGGTAAAGCTTATGTTCCTGCCCTTGCAGCTCAATTGCCTCTAAATGTTTCAGCAGCAGGATGCGGCGCAACCTGCTGGAGCCGGGGGTTTCACGGACCGCCCGGTAGAGCGGCTGGCCATCCGGCAACCGCGCATCGGCAGAAAACAAGACCAACGCAAATGGTGCTCCATTCCGCTCGGCAAAACCCAGCTGATACCAGGCATCGGCAGCCGAAGTCGCCGTCATAACCACAATCCCCAGTTCACTCAACCGGGTGGCCAACAGCTGCTGACAGGTGGCATCGGTCACATAGACCAGCGCCGGCTGTCGATATAAAGTTTCCGGCAGCTGGATCTCTGCCGGCGCAACCAGCGGCAGCGTGAAACTGACCCGGAACCGGCTGCCCTGCCCTGCCGTACTTTCCAGGCTGATATCGCCGGCGAGCAGCTGCACCAGTTGTTGTACAATTGCCAGCCCCAGTCCGGTTCCGCCATATTTGCGCGTATTGGTGTCATCAGCCTGATAAAAGGCGGAAAAGAGCTGCCGTTGTGCATCCTCAGCCATGCCGATGCCGGTATCGATCACATCGATGACGAAAACGGCTTCAGCAGGATTCGGGAAACTGCAGTCCAATTTTACCGTGACCGAACCCTGCTCGGTAAATTTTATCGCGTTGCCGACCAGGTTCATGAGAATCTGCCGCACGCGCATTTTATCCCCCAGAACCCGACAGGTTGCGGACAGGGGCACCTGAATGTACAGCGATAAGCCTTTCTCGACAGCCGCTGCGGTCAACAACCCCAGCACCTCGTCAACCAACCGGTAAGGTGCAAATTCCGCTTCGGCAAGCTGCATTTTACCCGCTTCAATCTTGGAAAAATCGAGCACATTGTTGATCAACGCCAACAGGTCTTCACCCGATTTCTGCACGGTCGTCGCCAGCATCTGCTGCTGGCCATCCAGCGCGGTCCGAAATAACAGCTCATTCATCCCGAGCACACCGATCAACGGCGTCCTCAGCTCGTGGGTGATGTTGGCGAGAAACTGGGATTTGGCCTCACTGGCGGCTTCGGCGCGGCATTTGGCCTGCTCCAGAACAGCAACCATCGCCCGCAATTCCTCAGTTCTGATTTCGACCGTCTGTTCAAGCGACTGCTGGTGCGCTACTAATTCCTGACGATGTGCTTCTATCTGCGCAAGCATGCGATTGAATCCATCCACCAGCAGTCCGACTTCATCCCGCCCTTCTTTCTGTACGCGAACAGAAAAGTCTTTATTCTGCGAGATAGTCCCCATGGTCTCGACAAGATTCAACAGCGGAGCTGTCACCGGTCGTTGCAATTTGCCGGAAAGCCACCAGGACAAGAACAGCAATAATCCGAGCAGCGACAGGACAACAAAGACAACCCCGTTGAGCCGTCCGTAGACATCCCGCAGATCACTCAGCAGATAGATACTGCCGACCTGATGACCGTCGTGCCGGATCGGCAGGAATAAACCGAAATGCTGCCAACTGGACGTCAATTTCGGTTGTGCGAGTTGCGCCCAGAACTTATTCTGCGGATCAGTAAAATCGCCGGCAACGACGGTACGGACAAATTGCATATCGGAAGGATCGAGGTACTGAGAAACAGGGGTGCCGTCAGCGTCAAAAAGATATGCGGCACGGATATTCGGTTGGACCTTCAGCGACGCCAGGATCTCACCGGTAGCCTCGATCTGCTTGAGTAACAACAGTTTTTTACAGCTGGCCCCCAGAGTTGCTCCCAGGGTCGTCATTTCGCGTTTCAGAAAGATCCGCGAAGAGTAAACTTCTTCGGCAACATATAAACTACAGACCAGCGTCAGGATCACAACACTGATCGACATCATCAGTATCGTTAGTTTATTTCTGATCGATATGTTACGGAAACTTACACGCAATGTTTTTACGAGCCCCCAGAAAAGTAGGCCACAGGTTAACAATATTCCTGATAAAGTTGAAGTAAAAGCTTGATTATCCGGCTGATTCCACAAATGATTGTATTGAAAAAAACTGCCGACTCAATTAGAGTAGCGTCCTTTTCAAAGACACACTATGCACAACGGATGATGGAAGGAAAACTGATGTCCCGGATCGATTTGCCAAGCGAACGTCGGGTCGGCCACCTGACACTGCACCGTCATGGCCGCAAGCTTACCATTGAGGAATACAACGCCCTGACCCGTGGGGAACGACTGGAGATGATCCACCGGGCTCGGGGTAAACAGAAATATGACCTGCTGCTGAATGCCGTTGATGCTGAGCAGTTGACCCCGCAATTGCACCCGCAGGAACTTTACCTGCTGATCAATGAGCTGGGTCCAGAATACTCTGTGGATCTGCTGACGATGGCCAGCCCGGATCAGATCACCACGCTGCTCGACCTGGATTGCTGGGACGGCGACACCCTCAGCCCGATGTTGACACTGCACTGGTTACAGTTGTTACTGGAAACCGGGCCGGAAAAAGTCTGCCAACTGGCCCGGGACATTGAACCGGAGATTCTGGTAATCTTCCTGAAAAAACATCTGACCATCATTCGTGGTCTGGAAGCTTACGACGATGATGATGCAGAAAATGCCAACCGGATGGAATCTATTTACGATATCAACTTCGCCAGCGAGGACGCTGCCAAAATTATCGGCGCCTTCTTGCGGATTCTGATGGAGCTGGTCCAGGAAAGTTACCTGCTGCTAATGGAAATGACCCGCAGCGAACTTACGACAACGCTGGAAGAAGAGGTCTTTCAGGGGCGTAACCATCGTCTCTCCGATCTCGGCTTTGTGCCTTCGGTTGAAGCTCGCGGGATCTACACCTTTATCGATCCCGAAGGCTTTGTTCCCGGCGGTAAAAGAGACTTTCAACTTGAAGCAAAAGCGCTGCAGAATCCGGGGGCCCTGCTGGCTCAAGCCAGCCCCGACAACCTGCTGGCCGAGCTGCTGAGCAACGGTTTAAATCACGAGCTGGCAAGCGAACTCTGCTTGTTGGCCAACCGCAAGATGAGCGCCGACGGCACCGATATTTCCACCGCTGCCGAGGTCGGCGGTTCCCTGCAGGAACTCTACGACACTCTGAACCTGGCGCTGGAATACCTGGCCGGGACCGATATCGATAAGGCGGAACAGATCATCAACAGCAGCTACCTGCTGCACCTGTTCCAGCTTGGCCACAGTTTGCTGAAGCGGGCCCGGGACAGCGCACAAACGATTCTCGACAGCCCGATCGGCCCCTTCCTCGATTATCCGGAACAACTGTTTCTCGATGCTCTGGTCGAACAGCCGCCGGTTCTCTATCGCGAAGCCTGTGCCGACAAACCGAGCAATCTGCAGTCGATCACCACACTTAAAGATCTTGAACTTGTCAATCTACGATTACAGCAGATCAAGGAGCTGCAACGGCTGTTCTGTGAGCTGCTGCCTTTTTCCCTTCCCGCCGACGAAGAGGAAACCGCGACGGGATTCTCTCTTTCCGTGCTTTTTCTGACCGCGGTAGCCAACCAGTTGCTCGGCCGCCCATTCACTCCGGCGGCGGTGTCGGCAGAGGATCCTCCGCGACTGAAAGAACTGACCTTTGCGGGCAATAAACTGGCTCCGGAGTTCCAGAACCAGCTCCACGCGCTGCTCACGCAACTGGAGGTCAATTGCGGATTTTTCGTGGAATTCTGCCTTGAATGCTGGCAGGAAGACCTTGGCGGCATCGATCCCGGCGAGCCCGATACTGACTATCATCTCTGCTTGTGGGTGGAAAAATAATCGCTCCGCCGGAGTTGAAAGAGGAAAGAGTATCAAGGTTGTATTCTGTCTGCTCCGGAGATGCTATTTTAATCTTCGCTGCCATTTGACCACTTTTACGACCAATTCCACCGCAGGAGGCTTTCATGTTTTACCGGACTCTCCCCGTAATTTTTCTGACCCTGCTGCTGACAACTTCAGCCCGGGCCGGTATCCAGCCAGGGACCTTCACCCTTTCGCCGATGGTGGGCGGACATATTTTCGAAAACGATCAGCAGCTGGAGAATTCGTTGTCCTGGTCTCTCGGGCTGGGATTCAACCTGACCGAACGCGCGGCCCTCGAAGCTGTATTCAGTCACAGTGAAGCGGATGGTGA
>JAADGW010000078.1 GCA_013152145.1 Deltaproteobacteria bacterium | reverse complement strand
GGCCGCAGCGACCGGCGTGCCTATGCCTACCTGCTGATCCCCGGGGAAGCGACGCTGACCAGAGAGGCCCGTGAACGGCTGAAGGTTTTGCAGGAGCTGACCGAACTGGGGGCCGGCTTCCGCATCGCCAGCCACGACCTGGAATTGCGCGGTGCCGGAGACCTGCTCGGTGCCAAACAGTCCGGTCCGATCGCCGCGATCGGTTTTGAGCTGTATACCGAACTGCTGGAAGAAACCATCGACAAGCTGCGCGGTAAAGAACACGAAGAACGGCTCGACCCGGAAATCCGCCTCGGCCTGTCGGCCTTCTTTGCCGAAAAATATCTGCCCGATCCGAATCAACGGCTGCAGTTCTACCAGCGGATGG
Source organism: Deltaproteobacteria bacterium (assembly GCA_013152145.1). Classification (GTDB taxonomy): domain Bacteria; phylum Desulfobacterota; class Desulfuromonadia; order Desulfuromonadales; family Geopsychrobacteraceae; genus Malonomonas. The sequence goes on along the minus strand of JAADGW010000078.1, from coordinate 10,931 downwards.
CGGCAGCGGAACAGGACGAAGAGCTGTTCGACCTGGTCGAGGAGCTGCGCGATCGCTATGGTGAGCTGCCGCGGGCCGGCGAAACCCTGGTCGCCACGATGCGCCTGCGGATCCTGCTGAAGCAGCTGCGCATCGAGCTGCTGGAATATGACAGTCGGCGGCTGGTGCTGTCCTTTCATGCTACCACCAGGGTTTCACCGGAGCTGATTCGTCGCCTGCTCACCGAACAACCGGAGCGTTACCGGCTGGGCACAGATTTTAAACTGAGTGTCAATCTGGGACGCTTGAAAGAAGCGGAGCTGCTGTCCGCGGTGAGAAAAGAATTGCAACTGTTTTTCTGACTATGCTAGCGTGACCTCCCGGTTTTTACGCTTTTGTCGAAGGTGCTGGTGTGCCGTACCGAACGCTGTCTAAATGGTTTTTGCTGCTGCTTTGCCTGTCCGTTCTTGCTGCCTGTCAACAACCTCCGGAGCCACAACCGCCGTTGTTGCAGGTTGGACAACGGCAGCTGACCCTGCAGCAGTTTGACCGCGAGCTGCAGCTGAATTATCCGGATCTTTCGGAATTGACGGAAGCGGACCAGCTGCAGTTGAAGCTCCAGCTGGTTAACCGCCTGATTGAGCGGGAGTTGATTCTCAGCGAGGCGGAACGGATCGATGTCCGGGTGACTCCGGATGAGCTGGATGCCTTTCTGGCGGAGCTGCGCGGCAACTACAGTGCCGCACAATATAAACAGATCCTGGACGATGCCGGTGTTGATCTGCAGGATTGGAAACGGGGACTGAAACTGCGGCTGGTGACCATGAAAGTGAGCACCGCACTGTTGGGAAAACAGACCCGGGTCGACGAAAAAGAAGCTGCAGAATATTACCGTAAAAACCGCGAAAAATTCCGCCGACCAGCGGAACTTCGTGCCCGGCAGATGCTTTTCAACAACGTTGCTGATGCCGAGGCGGTGCTGAAAAAATTAAAGGCTGGCGGGGATTTCGCCAGCCTGGCGCGGCAGTATTCTTTATCCCCCGATCGGGAAAACGGCGGCAACCTCGGTTATTTTTCTCAAGGTCAGCTGCCGCCGGAATTTGACCGGGTGCTGTTTAATCTGCCGGTCGGACAAGTCAGTGACCCGGTCGAGAGCCCCTACGGCATCCACCTGTTTCTGGTCGAGCGCCGGCGGCGAGCCGGTTTGCGACCCTTCGCCGCGGTCAAGGCGGAAATTATTGCTGAAATGGCGCAACAACGCGAGGAAGAGGCCTTTCAGCAGTGGCTGCAGGCCTTACGCAAAAACACGAAAATTTCCGTCAACTGGAACCTGCTGAAAACGGATCGAAACAAACATTGAGCCCGTTAACCGATAGATGACAAGGAACGATGATATGCGAAAAATTCTGCTTTTGTTTGTGCTGTCAACCCTGATCGCCCAGCCGGTGGTCGCTAAAACCTTGACCAAGGTCGTGGCCGTGGTCAACAACGATATCATCAGCAGTTATCAGCTGGATAAGGCGGTGCTTGCTGCTCTGGCCCGGGATACCAAAGGGAACCAGCTGACCGGTAAGCAGTTTGACGCCCTGAAAGTCCGGGTGCTCAACCGGCTGATCAGTGACAAACTGGTCGAGCAGCGGATCAAAGAACTCGGGTTGACCGTGTCCGACCCGGAGTTGAATGCCGCCATCGCCGATGTCCAGCGCAAGAACCATCTGACTCGCGAACAGTTGAAGCAGGCGATTGAAGCGCAGGGAATGACCCTTGCGGCGTACCGCGAGCAGCTGAAGCAGGAAATCCTGCGCTATAAGCTGCTCGGTCGCGAAGTCAACTATAAGGTTCAAGTCACCAGCGGTGAAGTCCGCGACTATTTCCGCGCCCATATCGATGAGTACCGGGCCAAGCCGAAAGTCCGGGTCAGCAGTCTCAGTTTTGAGATCCCGCCGAACAGCAGCAAAAACGACATGGTGAAACTGCGCAAACGGGTCATCGCGGTTCGCGAGCAGCTGATGAGCGGTGAGGACTTTAATAAGGTACTGAAATCCCAAGGAAAAGGGGTTTCCGGCGGCGATATGGGGAACCTGGTTGAGGACGACCTGACCGAACAGCTGCGGCAGACACTGGATGGCCTTAAGGTTGGTCAGGTCAGTGAGCCGGTGCGGATGAACAATCAGCTGCACCTGTTCATGGTCACCGCCCGTAACCCCGGGGATATCAACCTGTACGACCGGGTCAGCGGGGATATTGAGAAACTGCTTGAAAAACAGAAAACCGATCAGCGTTTCAAGGAATGGGCCAAAGAACTGCGCGAACGTGGACACATCGATATCCGCATTTAACCCCGAATGATTCGTAACTATTCAGCAGGCTGACCTCGGGGCGCCCACTTCAAGGGTGTCTGTCGCCTGGATGGCGACAGTCAAGCCCCAGGGATGGGTTCATGCGGCCCTTGGGGTGGGCACCCCGAGGCCAGCCATCGCGCCGCTGAATAGTTCAATGATTCTATCAAAGGCCTCACGGTACACGCTGTGGGGCCTTTTTCCGATATCGCAGCCTGCCCGGATTCGACAGACACAAAATGTATGCCCCGCCGAAGTTCCCCTCCGGCCGTTGCCCGCCGGGAGCCCCTGAGTTTATACCAACCCTTTTGCTGCTGCTGGCTTAACTGGCACCGGCTATTGTTTTAAGGTTGCCACATCGGTTATGCTTGAATGCTTGTGCAGGCCGGGGAAAGGAAACTGTGAAACCGTTATTATTGACCATGGGCGACCCGACCGGGATCGGCCCGGAACTGATTATCAAAGCATTGCTCAACGGGGATTTTGACCATTTGCAGCCGCCGTTGCTGGTGGTGGGGGATGTTGCGGTGCTGCAGCGGGCCGCCGCTGTTTTCGGCTGTAGTGCAACGTTTGAGCGAACTGCGGCCGACGGCAAACTGCGTTGCGGTCAGCGGAGCCTCCGGCTGATCGCCCGGTCCGCACTGGATATTACCCGGTTGCCGTACGGTCAGCCGGACAAAGATTGCGGCCGGGCAATGGCCGATTACGTGGAGTGGGCGGTAGCGCGGTGCCTCGATGGGGCGGCGGCCGGGCTGGTCACCTGTCCGATCAACAAGGCGGCGATCAACCAGGCGGGGATTAATTTCCCCGGTCACACCGAACTGCTCGCCGCCCGCTGTGGCTGCCGGAAGGTGGTGATGATGCTGGCCGGGACAAAGTTGAAGGTCTGCCTGGTCACCACCCACCTGGCTTACCGGGATGTGCCAACGGCGCTCAGTACAGAAGAAATAGTGGCGACGATCCGGATTAGTGACAGCGCCTTGCGGCAGCAGTTCGGTATTGAACAGCCAAAGCTGGCAGTGCTGGCGCTCAATCCGCATGCCGGGGAAAACGGTCTGTTCGGAGATGAAGAAGCACGCCTGATCGTTCCGGCTGTTCAGCGGGCGCAGGCGGAAGGGATTGCCGCCGATGGCCCGCACAGCGCCGATACCCTGTTCCATTTCGCTGCCGGAGGCAGTCACGATGCGGTGATCTGTATGTACCATGATCAGGGGCTGATCCCTCTGAAGCTGCTGCATTTTGAGGATGCTGTTAACGTGACCCTGGGACTGCCGATTGTCCGCACCAGCGTCGATCACGGCACCGCTTACAACCTGGCCGGAACCGGCAAAGCTTCTACCGCCAGCCTGCTGGCGGCGATCAGGATGGCGGAGCAGATGATTTCGGAAGCCACACCGCAGGGGCGCGGCAGCGCTCCTGCGCAATAAAGCTAACTGCAGACGGAAATGACAGAGAATGATCGATAAAATAAAAATCCGCGGTGCCCGTGAACATAACCTGAAAAACCTCAATATCGATATCCCCCGCGACCAGTTGGTGGTTATCACCGGGGTCTCCGGTTCGGGGAAAAGCACCCTGGCTTTCGACACGATCTACGCCGAGGGACAGCGTCGCTACGTTGAGAGTCTTTCCGCTTATGCTCGTCAGTTCCTCGAACAGATGGAGAAGCCGGATGTCGACCAGATCGACGGGCTGTCACCGGCAATCTCCATTGAGCAGAAAACCACCTCAAAGAATCCCCGCTCGACGGTCGGTACCGTCACTGAAATTTATGATTATCTGCGCCTGCTCTATGCTCGCGTCGGACAGATTCTTTGCCACCGTTGTGGCAAAAAGATCAGTTCGCAGACCGTCGAACAGATGGTCGACCGGGTGATGCAGTGGCCGGAGAAAACCCGACTGATGGTGATGGCACCGATTGTTCGCGAGCGTAAAGGAGAGTATCGCAAGGAGTTGGCGCAGCTGCAGGCAGACGGTTTTGTGCGGATCCGCGTCGATGGTGAAATGCACGAACTGGGAGAAAAAATCGAGCTCGACAAGCAGAAGAAGCACACCCTTGAGGTGGTGATTGACCGGCTGGTGGTCAAACCCGGGATGGAGTCACGCCTGGCCGATTCGATTGAAACCGCCCTGCGCCTGGCTGACGGGCTGGTGCGGATCGAAATCCCGGACGGTGAAAGCAAGGTCTTTTCCGCCAGGTATGCATGCATCGATTGTGGCCTCTCCTACCCGGACATCGAACCGCGGATGTTCTCTTTCAACAATCCCCACGGTGCCTGCCCCGACTGCAGCGGTCTGGGTACCCGCAACTATTTTGATGCCGAGCAGGTGGTGCCGAACCCGGAGCTGTGCCTGCGCGATGGCGCAATCGTCCCCTGGGACAGCCGTACCGGCTACTACTATCAGGCGCTGCTCGAAGCGCTGGCGATCCATTATGAGTTTGATATCCGCAAACCGTTCAACAAACTTCCGGAAAAGATTCAGAAAATCATCCTCCATGGTTCGGGCGAAGAAAGTGTACGCTTCTTCTACGATCAGGGTGAGCGGCGCCATTTCTACGAGAAGCCGTTCGAGGGGGTGATTACCAATCTGGAACGACGCTACCGGGAAACCGACTCCGATGGTGTCCGCGAAAACCTGGAACGCTTCATGAGCGTGATCCCCTGCCCGACCTGTGAAGGGGCACGATTACGCCCGGAGTCGTTGCACGTCACCGTCGCGGGAAAGAATATCTGTGAGATCTGCAGCATGTCGATCGACGAAGCAGAACGTTTCTTTACCGAGCTGGAACTGCCGAGCAAACAAGCGGAAATCGCCAGCCGGATTCTCAAGGAAATCCGTGAACGGCTCTCGTTCCTGTCCCACGTCGGCCTCAATTACCTGACCCTCGACCGCAGAGCTGGAACCCTGAGCGGCGGTGAGGGCCAGCGGATCCGCCTGGCGACACAGATCGGCTCCTCACTGATGGGAGTGCTTTATATTCTCGATGAGCCTTCTATCGGCCTGCACCAGCGTGATAACCAACGGCTGCTGGTCACCCTGAGACGGCTACGTGACCTGGGCAATACGGTACTGGTGGTCGAACATGACGAAGAAACCATCACCGCGGCCGATTACGTCATCGACATGGGCCCGGCGGCCGGTGTTCACGGCGGCGAGGTGGTGGCAGCAGGAACCCCGAAGCAGGTGATGGCGGTCGCTGAATCACTGACCGGCCAGTATCTGTCGGGAAAACGCCGGATACCGTTGCCGGTCGAACGCCGCCGGAGCGACCGGTGGCTGGAAATTATCGGTGCTCGTGCCAACAACCTGCAGAGTATCGATGTCAGAATTCCACTCGGTGTACTGACCTGCTTTACCGGCGTTTCCGGTTCGGGTAAATCTTCGCTGGTGATTGAAACCCTCTACAAAGCGCTCGCTCAGCGGCTGCACAGAGCCCGTGAGAAAGCCGGTCCGGTCAAGCAGATCAACGGACTGGAGCTGCTCGACAAGGTGATCGATATTGACCAGTCGCCGATCGGCCCCGCGTTCCAACCCGGCCACCTACACCGGTGTATTCACCGACATCCGCGAGCTGTTCGCGCAGCTGCCGGAGGCGAAGATCCGTGGCTACAAGCCGGGTCGCTTCTCCTTTAACGTCAAGGGGGGACGCTGCGAGGCCTGCCGCGGCGACGGCATCATCAAAATCGAAATGCATTTTCTGCCCGACATTTACGTGCAGTGCGAGGTCTGTAAAGGGGCGCGCTACAACCGCGAAACGCTGGAGGTGAAATACAAGGGGAAAAGTATCGCCGAAGTGTTGAACATGACCGTCAACCAGGCGAGTAAATTTCTCGAAAATATCCCGCGGATCAACAATAAACTGCAGACGATCCGCGACGTCGGTCTCGGTTACATCAAGCTGGGGCAGAGCGCCACAACCCTTTCCGGCGGTGAAGCGCAACGGGTGAAACTGTCCCGCGAGCTTGGCAAGCGGGCCACCGGGCGGACCATCTACATTCTTGACGAACCGACCACCGGTCTGCATTTCGCCGATATCCACAAGCTGCTGGAAGTGCTCAATCGACTGGTGGAAACCGGCAATACGGTGGTGGTGATCGAGCACAATCTGGATGTGATCAAGACCGCCGACTACATCATCGACCTGGGTCCGGAAGGAGGCAGTCGTGGCGGCCGGGTAGTGGCGGTCGGTACGCCGGAAGAGGTTTCCCTGCAGACCGGTTCTTACACCGGACAGTTCCTGCGCACGTACCTTGACAAAAGTCCCGATCCGGGGGCGCAGGCATGCCCGCAGTGAACAGAAAACCGACGCAAAATCTGCACAGCCTGCCAAAATCTGTCGCAAAAATAACTCCTTAAGTTCCGGGCTGAATCTGTCGATAGGTTAGATGAAGCTTATGAAAGTAGCTTATCTTCCTGTTTTGTCACCGCTTATTTCCACCTGGGAAAACTGCGGCCTCATTTCCTCGCCGAACCTTCAGACGGCACAGGCATTGCAGCTAAAATACGGTTGCCGGCAAGTCGGTTCAGCAAAGGAGAACCCAAATGAAAAGTAAACTGATAACCCTCGTCGTACTGAGCGCATTTCTCGGCGCTTGTGCCCCCCATCAAGCACTCATTCAATCCGAACCGCCAGGAGCAATTGTCACGATTGATGGAAAACAGATCGGGGCAACTCCGGTCCATTATGACTACGCTCTGAGCACTGGCCGTCAGCATCAGATCAACATCGCCCAGCAGGGCTATGAACAGGTTGATCTGACCATCACGGCTGACAAAACCGATTCCGGTGCGATGAAGCGCTGGTTGATGGCGGGAGTCGTCTGGAGTCCGTTGTGGCTCGGGACCATTTTCACCAAAAAGCTCAAAGAAAGCTATCTGTTCGTGATGAAGCGCAATAGCACGCAGATGACAGCGAAGCTCGAACCACAGGATTAGTTCTTCGCTGCAACTGCAAGATTTGCCGGCAAAATGAAGGCCAGCCCGAGAGGGACTGGCCTTCACCTTTTCGACCGCTCGCTGCAGCGGTTTAATCGATCAGTACCAGATCACGGATCAGGCTGCGGTTGACCAGATAGGCATGCTCCCCGGAGAAGAGCGGAAAAAACTCGCTGCCGCTGTTGATGTAATCGGTCAGGCGGGCAGAATGGGCCGGAAGATCCATCCGCACGGTCCCCTGCAGGACCTCTCCACCGAGGAAACTGATTTTTACCTGCCGATCAATATATTCCAGCCCCTCATCGAGCGTCACGGCACAGCGGATATGGCTGATCATTCCTTTGCGGACCAGGTGAAAATCGCCATTGGCCCCCTTGGCCGGCAAGAAGGGATCATCCTCCAGCAGCAGATCAAGGACATTCTGCTCGCCCGAGTGGTGCATGGCGTATTGTGCGAGAAAGACCGTCACCTCAAACACAACCCCGTCAGCCATAAACAAACCGACCTGTTCCTGCCGTTTTTCTACCCGCAGTTCTTTCGCCATAGCTGCAACTCCCGTTTCCGCATAGAGATTAAAGGTAACTAAAGAAGCATAGCAGCAACTTTCCCCGGGGACAAGCCCCGACTCTTCTGCTTGGCAATCCTGCTCCGGTCGATTATGATTAGGATTATCGTTACCGCATGTTACGAGTATGGAACTGACGGAGTCTGAAGATGGCTAAGAAGTGCCCCGGTTGCGGCGAGCCCCTCAAGGGTGAATATTGGTGCCGCCATTGCAAAATGGTTTTCAAGTGCCCGATTCCCGGTTGTGAAGCGGTTGTTCATAAACCGGGAGCGATCGAGTGCCCCCGCTGTGGCCTGTTTTTTGAGGATTACCTCAATCAGCGGAAAATGTACCGTCGCTGCCCGAAATGCAAAAAGAAACAGGGTCTGTCGGAGCAGCAGTGCCGTTTTTGTCGCCATTGGTTCAACTGTCCGACCTGTGGCGATAGAATTTCCACCAATACGATTCTTACCTGTGCCCGTTGCGGCACCTCGCTTCGCTGAAGGTCCTTATCGCAGCGGCGTCTGCAAAAAGATGGTGCAGCGACATATCCAGGGTTCCTCGGCAGATTTCTGGACATCCTCCAAATAATCTGCTAACCTCTTGAAAACGTTAAATTCTTCTTCTCTCCACCCGGGGAATTCATGCTGATCTTGCTGCTCGCCATTCTCTGGTTGATCTCGCTGCTTTCGGCGGGGCACGCCCTGCTGACCAAGCGTGATCCGCGCGCCGCGCTCGGCTGGATTGTGACCTGCCTGGCCCTGCCCGGACTGGGGGCGCTGTTTTACTGGCTGCTCGGGGTCAACCGGATCCGCACCCGCGCGCGCGAATTGCAGAAACAGGGTCAGGGCATGCACTGGCTGAATGTTGATGCTGAGCCGAGCAATAATGACCTGCAGATGTTCCCCGACAGCGCCACCAGTCAGGCGCTGATCAATCTCTCCGATGCGGTCACCCGCCGGCCGCTGCTCTGCGGCAACGCCGTCAAAGTTCTCTACAATGGTGAGCAGGCTTATCCGGCGATGCTTGAGGCGATCCGTGCGGCCGAAGAGTCGGTGTTTCTCTGCAGCTACATCTTTAAAGCGGATCGGACCGGAAAATTATTTGTCAAAGAGCTGTCCGCGGCCAGTGAACGTGGTGTTGATGTCCGGGTGATGATGGATGCCTTCGGTCAGTATTATGCGTTTTCCAAAGTCCATAAGCTGCTGAAGCACACCGATGTCAAGTTCGCTACCTTTATGCCGCCGAGCCTGGCACGCAGCTTTTATCTCAACATGCGTAACCACCGTAAACTGCTGGTGATTGACAATCGCGTCGGTTTCACCGGCGGGATGAATATCTGCGATAAACATCTGGCCATGATCAAGAACAACCCGCGTCGAACGATCGATCTCCATTTCCGTTTCGAGGGTCCGGTTTGCGACCAGTTGCGAGATGCCTTCCTGGAAGACTGGCACTTTGCCACCGATGAAAAACGCAAGCCCCGTTCCTGGCCGATGAACTCTACTGTCGGCAATGCCTGCTGTCGGGGCATCAGTGCCGGACCCAACGAACCACACGAGAAACTTAACTGGATCCTGATCGGTGCACTGGCCTGCGCCAGATCCCGGATCCGGATCATGACCCCTTATTTCATCCCGACCCGGGCGCAACTGGCGGCGATCAATGCCGCCGCCCTGCGCGGCGTCAAGGTCGAGATTCTGCTGCCGGAAAAGAATAACCTGCCCTATATGGCCTGGGCGACCAATGCCTATCTCTTTGAGCTGCTGGAGCACAATGTTCACATCTTCTACCAGCCCCCCCCCTTCGTGCACAGTAAGCTGCTGCTGATTGATGATGAATATGCCCTGATCGGCTCCGCCAACATCGATCCCCGCAGCCTGCGACTCAACTTTGAGTTCAACGTCGAGATTTTTGCTGACGAAAGTATTGTTGAGCTGATTGACCACTTCGATCAGAGCTGCGGCAAGTCGCGGCAAATCAGTCTCGACGAGATAGATCGGCGTTCTTTGCCGTTGCGGCTGCGCGATTCCTTCTGCAAACTGTTTTCTCCCTACCTGTAAAGTAAAAGAAGGGGCTTCGAGGTCCGGTGTTGAAACAGGGGGAATTCAGAATGGTATTCGGCGCAGGAGAATATTGAAATCAGCCGTCTCACCATCCCTGAAAATCCCCTCATGGGATTAGTGTGACAAGTGGAACACCGATCAACAGGTCATGCAACCAGACAACAAACATCCCGTAGAGGGCAAGTCCGAGCACCAGGGCAATGAGATCATTGAATCTTAATGCCGGTACACTCGGTACGGAGCGTTGCGTTCTCTGTCGCATTGAAAACAGATCCAGACCAGCCCAGACCAGGAACGAGCCGAACAACAGAATATCCGTCAGCCTGCCGTTAACCAGCAGATGAGCGAACGCCCAGAGAATGGTCGCTATCAGCATGGGATGCCTGACAACGGCCCGGATGCGTCCAGGAAAATAGGTGGCCAGCAGCAGGGGAAAAACTGGAATCAGCAGCAACAGCGACAAATATATCAGCCATGGGGCGGAAGAGTAGATGATCGCTGACTCCTGATGAGCCAGTCCATAGCCTCGGACAATCAGGAAAAACCCGATCGTCGCCACCACGGCATAGAGACCTTTCCAGGGGCCTTCGCCCATTTTTGCGACCATTCTATCTCGCCAGGGCTCGTTGACAATCGATATCGTGTGTCCGGCAAAGAAAATAATCAGCCCGGCTACCAGCCAGCTCATAACGGTTTCCTTCTACATAAATAGTTGTTGGCAGGATTTTGCTGTTCGGGTTCGCACCTACGTCACCCAACTATTCAGCGGCGCGATGGATGTCCTCGGGGTGCCCACTCCAAGGGCCCCTTGAAGTGGGCACCCCGAGGCCATCCGGCTGAATAATTACACCGTTTATTGTATTTTCACCGACCGCAAGCGCAGGGCGTTGCTGATCACCGAAACCGAACTCAGACTCATCGCTGCAGCGGCGATCACCGGGCTGAGCATAATTCCGAAGACCGGATAGAGCACCCCGGCGGCCAGCGGCACCCCCAGCGAGTTGTAGATAAAAGCGAAGAACAGGTTCTGGCGGATGTTGGCCATGGTGGCCCGGCTCAATTTGC
>JAADGW010000013.1 GCA_013152145.1 Deltaproteobacteria bacterium | reverse complement strand
TGATCGGTGCCTTGCTGGTCGGCCTTTCGTATGCCAAGGCGTTTGCCTACGCTTGCCGGATTCCGGTGATCGGTGCCCATCATATCGAAGGACACATTCTGGCGATTCAGCTGGAGCGGACAGTTGCCTATCCTTTTCTGGCGCTCGCCGTTTCCGGGGGGCACACCCACCTGTTTCGGGTTGATGGTATCGGCCGTTATCAGCTGCTCGGACGGACAGTTGACGACGCGGCCGGGGAGGCCTTCGACAAGGTGGCCAAGATGCTTGGCCTGGGCTATCCCGGTGGTCCGGTGATCGATAAACTGGCGCAGTGCGGTGATGACGGCGGGATTGTTTTTCCCCGGCCGTTATTGAAAAAGAATAATTTCGATTTCAGTTTCTCGGGGATGAAAACCGCCGTTATGAATTATCTGCAGCGGCTTGAGAGTCCGCCGGATGATCAACATCTGGTCCAGATCGCGACGGCTTTTCAGACGGCCGTGGTCGATGTGCTAACGCAGAAGACCTTACGGGCAGCTGCCGCAGAGGGTTTATCGCGGATTGTCGTTGCCGGTGGAGTGGCCTGTAACAGCGGGCTGCGCAAACGTTTTGCCGAGCTGGAGGTTAACCATCAGCTCGATGTGCACTTTCCGTCCCCGTTGCTCTGTGCCGACAATGCGGCGATGCTGGCCGTCGCCGGGGACTATTACCTTACACAAGGTTTCAGTTCAGGCCTTGATCTCAACGCGGTTTCCAGTTGGCCGCTGGAGCAGGCGGGCATTTTTTAGCGGAAAAGATATTATGTGGCGACGCGTCGGATTTTTTAGACAATTCAAGCTCAACCTGATCCGGTTGATTCGGTTACGTGCCGAACCGGATGCCATTGCGCGCGGCATGGCCCTTGGTCTGTTTATCGGCATGACGCCGACGTTCGGTATCCAGATGCTGCTGGCGCTGCTGTTTGCTTTTCTGTTGCGACAGAACAAAATTGCCGCCCTGATCGGTGTCTGGAATACCAATCCTCTCACCGCACCGTTCATTTACGGGGTGGAATATGAAGTCGGCCGCATCCTGATGGGCTTGCCACACCCGGCGACGACGATTAAGTTCAATTATGAAACGCTCCGGGAGCTTGGCTGGCTGGTCGCATCGCCGCTCTGCCTGGGGAGTGTCGTCCTCGGCATACCGGTCGCGTTGATCGGTTATGCCTTGACCTTGCGCTTTATTCCGGTGCTGCGCCAATGGAAAATCAGGCGTTGGCCCCGCCCGCCACAGAATGAGAAGCCATCTGAATGAATCGTAGTGACTACCGCAGCAAAAAACGTTTTGGACAGCACTTTCTGCATGACCGATCGGTCATAGACAAGATTATCACGGCGGCGAAACTTGATCCGCAGCAAGCTGTCGTTGAGATCGGTCCCGGCCTCGGAGTATTGACAGACCGCTTATTGCCCGCGGCGGCGCATGTGCATGTCATGGAGATTGATCGTGATCTGATTGCGCGGCTTGAAGCGCGAAACGATGCGCGATTGACAATTCACGCCGGCGATGTTCTCAAGCTGCCCTGGTCTGATATTCTTCCGCATCCCCCCTACACCCTGGTCGCCAATCTGCCTTACAACATCTCCAGTCAGATTGTTTTTCGCCTGCTCGCACATCGTCAGTTATTTCGGCGGATGGTGCTGATGTTTCAGCGCGAAGTCGGTGAGCGTCTGGTGGCTGCGCCGGGCGGGAAAGACTACGGCATTCTGTCGGTCCTTTGCCAGCTCTGGTACGATATCAGGACCGTAACCCTGGTGAAGCCCGGTGCCTTCAGCCCGCCGCCGAAGGTCGATTCGATCGTCCTCAATTTCCAGCCGTTGACAACCCCCCGGGTCGATCCCGTCGATGAAATACTGTTTAAGAAGGTTGTCAAAGGGGCATTTACCCAGCGGCGGAAAACCTTGCGTAACAGTCTTCTGGCCGGTGGATTTGCGGCAGACCTTATCGATCCGGCGTTACAACAGGCGGAGATCTCTCCCGGTTGCAGAGGGGAGACGTTAACCCTGGAAAACTTTTCGCGCCTGACAAACGCCTTTTTCTGCATGAAATAATTAGAAACTTATAAACATGTCCTTGATAACCCCCTGACACTGTTTTATGCTTCGCTATGTCGGCACGGTCCATTCCGTCCGTGACAGAGGTTTCCGACACCCTTTTTCACAGGGAAGAGGTCACTATTCAGCAACGCGATGGATGGCTGAATAGTTACGGGAAGAAGAAGGAGTCAACGATGAAGGTGACTGTAACTCGAGGGGGTCGAACATCTGCAGAGCGGGAGCAGCTTTTTCAGCCTGAGGTGCTGGAACAAGAACTGATCCGTCAAGGACAAACGGAAACCCTGTCTGTCTATCTCAACCTGGCAAAAATTCTACGTCAGGAGGTTCCGGAAAATTTTCTGTCGGCACTGTCCCTGTCGGAACTTGTCAAGAATTTACGCCAGGCCGGTGATTTCCTTTATCAGCGTCAGACTGAAATCAAGGTCAAAATACAGCCGCAGAAAGAGCCGGGGCATTATTATCTTTTCAGCAACACCCGGGATGCCAATCATATTTTTTTCTCTCTTCAGGAATATCTCCATCGCCGGTCTTTGCATTTTCGGGTGATCTGCCATCCGATCCTTTCCGTGCTACGAGAAAAAGGCGTTATGCAGCAGGTTGATGAAGGGGATAGCCGCCTGCCGCAGGAATCCTTTGTCTGGATCGAACTGAACCGTTTCCCGGTAAGGTTGATCAAGGACCTGGAGCAGGCCGTCAGTACCATTGTTGCTGCTGCGGTGACCATTTATCAGGACCGTCCCGGGATGTTGCAGCGGATTGCCGAGCTCGGAAAAATTGAGGGTTTGAAGCAATATCAGGATCTGTATGAATGGTTACAGCAGGACACCTTTGTACCGATAACCGCGCGGTGCTACCGATACGCCAAAGATGCCGATGCTGCCAGCTTTATCGAGGAGACGGAAGCCGCCCTGGGGGTAGAAAACTTTTACGACCGGGCGCTCTATCGCGCTGCGGAGCCGGTTCCGGTGACGCCCGAAAAAGTTTTTGCCCTGCTGGGTCACGAGAAAAATGTTGATCTGGAAAAAACGGAATTTCGCTGCCCGCTGCATCGTTTCGAGCGTTTGACCTATCTCGGCTTTCGCGAACAGCTGGCGGACGGCAGCTATCGTGAACACTGCTTCTGGGGGTTCTATACCCAGAAAAGTATCGATGAAAACAGCTATACGATTCCAGCGTTGCGACAGCGGATTGAGCGGGCGCAACAGCAGCTGAGAATTCCACACGACAGTCACAACTACCGCAAAACAATACAGATCATCAACAGTTTCCCTAAAATTGAATTGTTCCTGATGGGCGACGCCGAGTTACGGCGCATGCTGCGTTCTTTTACCCAGATGCACCGTCAGGCCGGGGTGAAGGTCGTTGTTGCCCCGAGCGCGTCGGAGGCCGGACTGACCCTGCTGCTGATCATGCCGAACGACTATTACCTGCCGGAAAATATCGAGCGCATGGAAGGCTACCTGCGCCGCTATTTCAAGGCGATCAGTGTCGAGTCCCGGTTAATCCACCTGGCTTCCGATTACCTGAGTCTGCACGTCAATCTGCAATTAAAAAAGAGGCGTGTAGAGATTGACCTTATCCTGCTGGAGCAGGGGTTGACCCGCTTGGCCATGCCCTGGAAGCTGAAGTTTCGTGAACTGCTGGAAAAAACATTTGCTGCCGATTCTTTTGCGATCTGGGAACGTTATATCAAGGCATTCCATAAGGAGTATCGTGCTCGAACACATCCACGTTTTGCCGTGCGTGATCTGCGCAATATTGAACAATTATTACGCGATCGGCAGGATGCATTTGATCTCTGGGGGCCGTTCCACGAGCAGGATGATTATTACCGATTGCAGTATTACAGCCTCAACCGCAGTTATCTGAATGACCTGATGCCGTTTTTACAGAACCTTGATCTCTGTGTTCTGCAAGAGATCGATTCTGATCTGAGTGTCGGTGATGAACAGGTTTATATCAAAAGCTTCGCGGTCCGGGCCAATTCAGCGGAAAGTCTGCCCTTTAAGCAGATCAAACCGTTGCTGCTGGAAACCTTGCTGGCCATGCGGAACCAAGAGGTAGAAAATGATTATCTGCATCGTCTGCTGCCGTTGACCGGACTTTCCTGGCGGGAGATTGATGTCTTTCGCGGCTACCGGAATTATTATTTCCAGCTGGGTTGCCCTTTTACCAAAAAACGGGTCGCCAATGCATTGACCAATAATGCCAAGGTTGCGCTTCTGCTTTATCGGTATTTTGAAGGTCGTTTCAAGCCTTCCGCTGAATGGGCGGATCAGACGACTCGCGAACTTGAGGTTCTCTCGCCGATCCGCCAGGAGCTGGCGGCAGCGCTGGAAGAGGTCAGCGACACCAACGAGGACAAAATCCTGCGCACCCTGTTCAACCTGATCGATTCAACAATCCGAACCAATTTTTATCTGCGCTGTCAGCAGCAGGACTATTTTTTCTCGTTCAAAGTCAGCTCTCTCGGTGTCATTGATATGCCCTCTCCGCGCCCGCTCTACGAAGTGTATGTGCATTCCGCAACGATGGAAGGCATCCATCTGCGCGGCGGCAAGGTCGCGCGCGGCGGCATCCGCTGGTCGGATCGTCCCGACGATTTCCGCACCGAGGTGCTCGGTCTGGTCAAAGCGCAGATGACAAAAAATGCCGTTATCGTCCCGGTCGGTTCGAAGGGTGGGTTTATTACCAAACGGACCAGTTCTGACCGGGAGAAGATGGGTGCGCTGGTTAAGGATGCTTATGTCACCCTGATGCGCGGCCTGCTTGATGTGACCGATAATCGCAGCGGTGACGGGGTGGTGCAGCCCGCGGGGATTATTGCCTACGATGATCATGACCCGTACCTGGTGGTTGCCGCCGACAAAGGGACTGCGCATTTGTCGGATACGGCCAACGCCGTCAGTGACTCCTACGGTTTCTGGTTGGGGGACGCCTTTGCCAGCGGTGGTTCGCACGGCTACGATCACAAGAAGCTCGGTATTACCGCCCGGGGCGCCTGGGAAAGCGTCAAGCGCCTGTTTCGCGAAAGGGGACACAATATCCAGGAACAGCCCTTCAGTGTTGTCGGTATCGGTGATATGAGCGGTGATGTGTTCGGCAACGGGATGTTGTTATCAACCAAAATCAGGCTGCTCGCCGCCTTTGATCACCGCCATATCTTTCTCGACCCCGATCCCGATCCGGAGCGTTCATTTCAGGAACGTGAGCGGCTTTTCAAGCTGCCGCGATCGAGCTGGGAGGATTATAACCCGGAGTTGATCTCGGCGGGCGGCGGGGTTTATTCACGTCAGTTGAAAGAAATCCCCCTGTCGCCGCAGGTGGCGAAGTGGCTCGGGGTGCGGAACAAGACGATTGATGTGCCGGGCCTGATCAGACTGTTGCTGAAAGCCAAGGTTGACCTGTTGTGGAATGGTGGTATCGGCACCTATGTCAAGGCAACCAGCGAGTCGAATGAAAATGCCGGTGACCGGGCCAATGATGCCGTGCGTATCGATGCGACGGAACTGCGGGCCAAGGTAGTGGGGGAGGGCGGCAACCTGGGGATGACGCAACTGGCCCGGATTGAGTACGCCAGGAATGGCGGCCGCCTGAATACCGATGCGATCGACAACTCGGCTGGTGTTGACAGCTCTGACCACGAGGTCAACCTGAAGATTCTGCTGCAGGTTCTGCGACATGAAGGGCGGGTCAAGGATTTTGCCGAAGGCTACCGGTTGCTCGAAGAGATGGAGGAAACGGTCTGCCAGGATGTGCTGGCCAATAACTACACCCAGATCTTGTCGATTTCCCTGGATGAAATCCGTTGCCGGACCGACGTCGAACCTTACCTGGAGTTGATTGACCGACTCGGCAGATCCGGACTGCTCGATCGGCGCGGTGAATATCTTCCGACCCGTAAAGAAGTCTCTTCGCGACAGCCGAACAGTCTGCTACGCCCTGAACTTTCCGTGCTGTCGGCTTACAGCAAAATGTTTCTCTACCGGGCTCTGCTTGATGCAGAACTGCCGGAGAATAAAACGGTCAATCAATTGCTGCTCGATTATTTTCCGCAGCCGGTTATTGATCGTTTTGCCGATTCTCTGCACCGTCATCCGCTGGCAAAAGAGATCACCGCCACCATGTTGACCAACCGGGTTATATCAGACCGGCAGTACCTTCTGCCAGACGATAAGCCGTTTGACCGGGCGCAGTCAGGTGGATGTCGCCAATTTCTATCTGGTCTTTGACGCCATCCTGGCGGGCAGAGATCTGCGTCAGACAGTGTTTGCGCTGGATAACAGGATACCGACCGAACTTCAGTATCAATTGTTGTTGCAACTTGAAGAGGTGTTGCGGTCCTTCTGCGTGTTTGCGTTGCAGAATGGAATGGGCCTGCCGGCCTGTGAGGAAGATCTGCAGCGGATCGACCGGCAGCTGAAAGAGTACACCGGCCTGCTGCCGAAAGTGCTTCCGGCTGAAACCTGGGCGTTGTGCCAGGATAAGCGGGATCAGCTGCTCGCCAGGGGGTTGCCGGAAGCTGCCGCGCTGAAGTTTGCGGCGTTGGACCGACTGGCCGACTTTCTGCCTTTGATCTGCATGGCACAGGTCTCCGGTGAAAATCTTGAAGACCTGGCACGGATCATGGTTCTGATCGAAGCTAAGCTAGACGTTACGGCGATCCTGCAGTTGCTGGAGCAGGTTCCGGTTCGTGATCGCTGGGATCGACGGGCCAAGGAATCCCTGCTCAGTTCTCTGCATTCCGTGACCGTGCGTATCGTCCAGCAGGCGGCGGCGGAAGATGCGCTCAAGCCACAGCACTTTTTTGCCAAACGGCGGCCGGAGCTGCGGGCTTTTGAGGGTTTGTGGCAATCACTGCAAAGCGAAACGCCCCGCAATTTTCACCCGTTTACGGTCCTGTTGCGGACACTGGAAAGTTTTCTGCTGGCCAAGTGAATTATTCGCAGTGCGTAAATAAGCGTGAATTTTATAAAAAAGTGGTTGATTTCCTTAAAAGTTGGTGGACAAGCAAAACACCGCAGTGATATATAGTAAGCGCTTTTTTTACAGGAGGCCCGGGACACGTACCGGAGCTGCTCCCCTGTAAACCCGAATCACATACCGCCTGGATCTGTAAGGACCGGGACGGAAGGTGCTCGTTTCCAATCCAGAGGGTTTGTGCCTCTGCTTGTCCCAAAGCCTTTCGTCTGTTACGAAGGCTTTTTTTGTTTAAAACTGGGGAAAACTGGTGAAAAAACGAAAAACAATTCTGGATATCGGCAGCATGAAGCAACAGCAGAACAAAATTGCCGTGCTGACAGCCTATGATTATGCCTTTGCCCGATTGATGGACAGCGCCGGTATCGACATGATCCTGGTCGGTGATTCGGTCGGCTCGGTTTTTTCCGGCTACGACAATACCCTGCCGGTCACCCTGGAAGAGATGATCTACCATACCCGGGCGGTGGTGCGCGGCAGTGAGCAGGCGCTGATCGTCACCGATATGCCCTTCATGAGCTACCAGGTGAGTGTTGCTGATGCACGGCTCAATGCCGGACGCCTGATCAAGGAAGCCGGAGCCCACGCGGTAAAACTGGAGGGCGGCGAGCCTATGGCCGAAACCATCCGGGCGATTGTCGATATCGATATCCCGGTAGTCGGCCATATCGGCTTGACACCGCAGTCGATCCACCGGATGGGCGGTTTCAAGGTGCAGGGTCGTCAGGAAGAACAAGCCCGCAAAATTCTTGCCGATGCCAAAGCGGTTGAACAGGCCGGGGCCTTTGCCATGGTCCTCGAAGCAGTCCCGCGTGATCTGGCCAAGGCCGTGACCGCTTCGGTCGACATCCCGACCATCGGGATCGGGGCCGGGGTTGATTGTGACGGTCAGGTGCTGGTGATTCACGATATCCTCGGTCTCTGTGACAAATATTCACCGAAATTCGTCAAACGCTACGCGGATGTTTCGGGGACGATTGCGCACGGGATCAGTGACTACATTGCCGAAGTCAAGGGCGGCGAGTTTCCGACCC
>JAADGW010000038.1 GCA_013152145.1 Deltaproteobacteria bacterium | reverse complement strand
GAGGGTGAAAGAGGACTTCTGCTGCGGGATGGTTGATGAAAAAGTATCAGTTTCGACTTGATTTCCAGGTACGGGATTACGAATGTGACCTGCAGGGGGTGGTGAACAATGCCGTCTACCAGAATTATCTGGAGCATTGCCGACATGAGTTTATCAAGCAGCTCGGTCTCGATTTTGCGGAACTGGCCGAGCGGGGCCTGAACCTGGTGGTGATTCACGCCGAACTCGATTATAAACGCCCGTTACGCAGCGGTGACCGCTTCTGGGTTGGCCTGATCCTCGAGCGAATTTCGCCGTTACGCTACCGCTTTCGTCAGGATATCTTCCGGGTTCCGGACAACCAGCTGGTGCTCAAGGCCTGGATCACCGGGACCGGGGTGAATGCCAAGGGACGCCCGGAACTGCCCGAGGAGATCGCTGCCGCTTTGGCCGCTCAGGTTTAGAGTCGTTCCGGCCGCGTTATTTCAGCAGCCGAACGCCTTTGTGACTCAACTCGATCCGCCGGTCTTTGTACAGCCCGCCGAGGGCTTTTTTAAACTGTTTCTTGCTCAGCCCCAGCTGCTCGCGGATCTGCTCCGGCGGGCTCTGGTCGTGCAGCGGCAGGAACCCTTCGTGCTGCAGTGCCGTAAGGATGATTTCGCGGGCATCGACAATCCCGGCCGCGCCGGGTCGGCGCAACGAGACATCGATGCGCTGGTCGTCCCTGATCCGTAACACAAACCCTTGACAGCAGTCCCCCCGCTTGAGCCCCGTCGGCAGCTCATCGCGGTAGAGCAGTGCTTCATAGCGGTGGTTGACGATCACTTTGGCTCCCAGATCGGTGAAGGCCCAGATCAGCAGCTCAACCTCATCCCCCTCCCGCAGGTCCTGATTCTCTTTTTCGACAAATTTCTCCAGCCGCGCCGAGGCGATCGGTCGGCCCTGCGGATCGTGACAGATGTAGACCAGGTAGCGGCGGCCTTCAAGCATCTTCTGTGGTTGTTCGCTGAACGGTGCGAGCAGGTCTTTTTCCAGCCCCCAGTCAAGAAACGCACCGTGTGGACCGATACTGTTGACTTTGAGCAGCGCGAACTGGTCGGCTTCGGCCAGCGGTTCCCGGGTGGTGGCGCGCAGTTGATGGTTGCGATCGAGGTAGAGAAAAACCTTCAGCGAACTGCCGCTGGTCAGTTCACCGGGACACTCGCGGCGTGGGAGCAGAACGGTTTCACCGTCGGCTTCCAGCCAGGCCCCCTGCGGGTCGATGTTCCGCACGCTTAATTGATAGTGATAGCCGGGCAACATAGAGGATCTCCTTGAATATTCGTGTCTGACTGAGACTGCAGGCGGCGCACCATAGCACAGCCCGGGGGTGTCGGCCAGATATTCGGCGGGTTCAGTCCGCCAGTTTGATTCTGCGGCTGCAGATAAATCCCAGGCTGCAGATCAGGGCCAGCAGGATGAGAAACCCATGCCAGCCGGCCAGGCGATAAATCAGTCCGGGCACAATAGAACCGACCGCGCCACCTGAATAGTAGAAGGCGACATAGAGCCCGTTGGTCAGACCGCGATTTTCACTCCCGGCCAGACGGTTCACCAGCCCGGAGGCGGTGGCGTGGACCAGAAACATGGCGGCGCAGAACAGGAACATGGTCGCGAACAGCAGCCAGATCTGTCCAGCCGCCAGGCCGATCAGGGTGATGCCGAAAGCCAGCAGACCGAGTTGTATGGTCCGGGCTTCGCCGCGCAACCAGCGGCTGATTGCCGGTGCCCCGAGCGAGGTGAGAATCCCCATGGTGTAGCCGGAGTACATCAGCCCGATACGGAGTTCATCCGCCTGGCCGCTCAGTTCGGTGAGGCGGAACGGCAGGTAATTCATGACGGCGGCAAACACCAGAAACACGCAGAAGACCGTCAGGTAGATGGCGAGAAATGAGGGTTTTTTCAAGGTTTGCAGCAACCTTTGCGGTTGTGGTCGAGTCAGCTTGAGACTGGTTTCGGTCGGCAGCCGGTAGAGCAGCAACAGACCGACCAGCAGACTGCCGGCCAGCAGAATAAAGCTGTACTGCCAGCCGAAGCGACTGGCGATCAGACCGGAGATTGCCCGGCCGATAAAGCCGCCGAAAATGGTTGCGGCGATGTAGATCGACATGCTGCGCTGAATCGTTTCACTGCTGGAATGCTGTGAAATATAGGTCATCAGCGCGGTCAGGATGGCGGGAATAAGCAGTCCCTGCAACAGCCGAATACCGATCAACAGAGGGAAACTGTTACTGGCAGCGAAGAGTAATTCGGTCACGGCCAGCAGGGAAACCGCCAGTTTCAGGAGGCGGGTCGCAGAAATCGACTCCAGCAGGTAGCCGTACAGCAGCGGTGCGATCGCCAGCGGGATAAAGGTGACCGTGGTCAAGGCGGCCGCGGCTTCCCGACTGACGTGGAATTCTCTGCTGAGGGTCGGCAGGAGCGGCTGCGGGGCGTACAGGACCGACAGCGTGAGGATGGTGTTGAACAGAATCGGCAGCAGCAGTTGCGGTTGAACCGTCTGGCGGGCTGAGCTCATCGAGGCGGTCCGAAGGAGGCGGCAACGCATAGAAACTCGACAATATACTCATTTGTTTTTACTGAAAAACCATTTTTTTTCAACATAGCAATGACCGTACCGATTTTCTACCCGTTTTGTCTTCTGAAAAATTGAAAATTAATAAAAAGTCAGTTCTGATAGATTGGACCAGATCTCTAAGATATCAAAAACACATGGATTTTTAAAGCTGCGTAAAAAAGGGGCAAAAAGGAGAAAAGGTTGTTTTCTTCGGCTTGCAGCTGCCACCATAAAGGGTTGTCAAACGGTTATCCACAGCGACTGTTGATAACCACTGTCGGACAAATATTAAAAAATCTATTCACTTGAAATAATTGAAAAAAACAGTTTTCCCGACGGCTCACCGGGGTTCGTGCTTTTTAATCTTAAAATGGAATTGTCGGTTTATCTGTAAACCGGGTTCACTCCCTGCGCTGTTGCCGGTAGTCGTTGATGAGCTGACTGGTCGAAGAGTCATGCCCCACGATGGTACTGTCACTGCTCAGCTCGGGAAGAATCTTTTTCGCCAGCTGCTTGCCCAGCTCGACGCCCCACTGATCGAAAGGATTGATCTTCCAGATCGCCCCCTGGGTGAAGATTTTGTGTTCATAGCAGGCGATCAGCGCGCCGAGCGTTGCCGGGGTCAGCTTGCGGAACAGGAACGAGCTGCTCGGCCGGTTGCCGGGGAAAACCTTGTGCGGCAGCAGCTGTTCGATCCGCTCGGCGGTCAGCCCTGCCGCCGCCATTTCCGCCCGCGCTTCGGCCTCGGTTCGGCCCATCATCAACGCTTCCGGCTGGGCGAAGAAGTTCGACAACAGCAGCTGGTGGTGTTCACCCAGAGGATTGTGGCTTTCGATCGGCGCGAGAAAGTCGGCCGGGACCAGCTTGGTCCCCTGATGGAGCAGCTGATAAAAAGCGTGCTGGCCGTTGGTGCCCGGTTCCCCCCAGATGATCGGCCCGGTCGAATAATCGACCGGTTCGCCGTCGATGGTTACGCTTTTGCCGCTGCTTTCCATGTCCCCCTGCTGAAAATAGGCGGGGAACCGGTGCAGATACTGATCGTAAGGCAGAATCACGTGGCTGGCGGCAGCCCAGAAATTGTTGTACCAGATGCCGAGCAGCCCCATCAGGACCGGGATGTTCTCCGCAAACGGGGCGCTGCGGAAATGTTCGTCAACCCGATGGGCGCCGCTGAGCAGTTCCTCGAAATTTTCCATGCCGATGTACAGCGCGATCGACAGACCGATGGCGGACCAGAGTGAGTAGCGGCCGCCGACCCAATCCCAGAACTCGAACATGTTGGCCGGGTCGATGCCGAACTCGGTAACCTTTTGCGTATTGGTTGAAATTGCCGCGAAATGCCTGGCAATGGCGCGCTCATCAGCAAATTCATCGAGCAGCCAGCGGCGTGCCGAGTGGGCGTTGGCCAGTGTTTCCTGGGTGGTAAAGGTTTTTGAGGCGATTAGAAACAGGGTGGTCTGTGGTTTGAGTTGTTTCAGGGTTTCACTGATGTGGGTCCCGTCGACGTTGGAAACGAAGTGAACCCTCAGGTGCGGATGGCCGTACGGTTTGAGCGCCTCGGTGACCATCAACGGGCCGAGATCGGAACCGCCGATGCCGATGTTGACGATGTCGCTGATCGGCTGACCGCTGTAGCCGAGCCATTTGCCGCTGCGAACCTGCGCACAGAAAACCCGCATCTGATCCAGCACCGCGTTGACCTGCGGCATCACATCCCGACCGTCGACCAGCACCGGCCGGTTGCTGCGGTTGCGCAGGGCCGTGTGCAGCACGGCCCGTTGTTCGGTCGTGTTGATTTTTTCGCCGCGGAACATCTGCTCGATCTTTTCCCGCAGGCGGCATTGCTCGGCGAGTTCGATCAGCAGTTGGCGGGTTTTTTCGTTGATGCGGTGCTTCGAGTAGTCAAAAAGAATATCGTCAAGTCGCAGGGAGAAGCGTTGCGCCCGCTGCGGATCTGCTGCGAACAGCTGGCGCAGGTGGGTAGCGGCGATCGATTGCTGGTGTCTAACCAGTGCCTGCCAGACAGGCAGCTCGATCAAGTTCGACATGGTTTACACCTCAAACGGGAAGGAGGGGTGAGTTCAGTTCCCAACAGCATAGCAGATCAGTCAACCGCTGTCGTCGCGGCTACTTTCTCGAGTTCATGACTTTTTCGTAGGATTCGTTGATTTCCGCCAGTCGGTCGTTGGCAAACTTGATGAACTCGGGCGGCAGCCCCTTGCCTTCGATTTTGTCCGGGTGATATTCAGCCGCTTTCTGCCGGTAGGCCTTCTTGATTTCGGCGGTCGTTGCGCTGCTGGGAACACCGAGGTTTTCGTAGTGTTTGGCCAGGCTGATCGAACTGGATTGCTGACCGACAAACCGGCTGCGCAGTGACTGGTAGAGACTTTCCGGCAGCCGGAAGGCGGTCTTGGCTTCGAGCAGCATCACCTCTTCCTGCGGGTGCAGTTCACCGTCCGCCATCGCCACCTGAAACAGGATGCTCATCATCAGGCTGCAGAGCTGCTGGTCGTGAGCGAACAGGTTGCCGAACTGGTTGGCAAAACTGGAAAAGGGTTCAGGACTGTCTTTGGCCTGATTAAAGACGTTGATGGCGTATTCGCGGGTCCGCCGGTCGAGGCCGAGCGCTTCCCGGGAAATTTTTTCGATGGCGGCGATTTCATTCGCAGAGACCCGACCGTCCGCCTTGGCCAGCTTGCCGAACATCGAAAAGGCCGCGGTAAAAAAGATCGCCTGGCGTTGCTGGGTCTGGTTGATGCCACCCGGCCCGCTCTGTGGCAGGGTCTGTCCACCCATCCCGGCGCCGATTGTCGCGCCGATAATCGCGCCGATCGGTCCGGCGATCATGGCACCGAGACCGCCACCGATAATTCCTGATATCCAACCCACTGTGCGGACCTCCAGAGAAAGATGTCGCTAAATTCATCGCCAGTTGAACAGGTATAATGCGTGAACTCGGTGCCGACCGCAAGTTTTTTGCGGCGGAAGCGGACAATAATAGTAACTATTCAGCCGCACGATGGATGACCTCGCGCTGCCCACTCCAAGGGCCGCATGAACCCATCCATGGGGCTTGGCCGTCGCCATCCAGGCGACAGACACCCTTGAAGTGGGCACCCCGAGGCCATCCTGCTGAATAGTTACCAATAATAAAGTGCTGTCCCGAACAACCCTGAAGCGCTCGGGACAGCACATGGATTGAGCGGATTACGACCCGTTTGCCGCCGGTTCAGGCGGAGCTGTCTGCAATAACTGCTGCCGGGTGGTTTGCTGCAATTCCTTCAGCAGGGCACCGCTGACCTTGTAAATCTGTGCGCCGTCGGAAACTTTGAGCAGGGCGAAGGCCTCCTGCCGGTTTCGGGCAAATTGATACTGACGGGTCTTGCCGTCGGCCCGTTCGATGCTGATGGTCAACCGGTCCGTCTCCGGCAGTTTCCCATCAGCGTTACCGACGACGTCGAGAATCTGCAGGCGGCTCAGGCGGTTGAAAAGTTCCCCGGCCGTTTTGCTGTCGGTCTGTTCCGTTGCCGCCAGCTTCGCCAATCTGATCGTTCCGTCTTTCTGAAGCAGGCGACAGTCGGGCAGAACGATCGCCCTGATCTGTTCTTTTTTGAGCTGCAGCAGTTGTCTGTCCACCCAGTCCGCCGCTTTCAGGCTGGCCTGATAGCTGCTGAAAGGGATATCGAAAACCAGCGGTTCGCTCGCCAGCCGTGCATGGACTTTGCGGAATCCGGGCGAACTGCCGATCAGCAGGGTAGCAAGAGGTTTGTCTTTCGTCCCGAATT
>JAADGW010000281.1 GCA_013152145.1 Deltaproteobacteria bacterium | reverse complement strand
AGCTCATTCGGTGCGCTCCTCGATCTCGCCTTCCATCTCCAGGTAGGTATCGCGCAGCGCCTCTTCGGTCTGCCGGTCGGCCTGCCACAGGCTACGGCTGATCGCCTCCAGCAGCTTGTCGAGGATATTCTGCAGGGCGTAGGGGTTGACCTTTTTCATCCACTCCTGCATCTCGGGGTCCAGGGCATAGCTGTCGGCAACGGCCTGATACATCCAGTCATCAATCACCCCGGCGGTGGCATCCCAGCCCAGTACCACGTCCATCATGTGGGAAATATCGCCCGCACCTTTGTAGCCGTGGCGTTTCATGCCCGCCAGCCATTTGGGATTGACCAGCCGTGAACGCAGGACATGCCTGGCTTCTTCGGCGGTGGTGCGCATCCTGACCCGCCGGGGGTCGGCACTGTCCCCCATGATCGACAGCGGCGGGCCGTCCCGCATAGTTTCAGCGGCGGCGATCAGACCGCCGTAATAGTTGTAGTAATCGGTGCAGGAGAGCATGTCGTACTCGCGGGAGTCTTCGTTTTTTACCGTGACCTCCATGCGCGAGAGCAGCCGGCGGAAGGCGGCGGGCTGCTGTTTGCCGTAGCTGTCTTTGCCGTAGGCGTGGGCGGAGTAGCGGATATAGTTGTTGCCCAGATCCTCCCGGGTCTGCCAGTTTTTCGATTCCACCAGTTCGCTGACTCCGGCCCCGTAGGTGCCGGGCGGACAACTGAAAACCCGGAAGGTCGCCTGCCGTCGGGCTTCCGGTTCGTCAAGCCCCTGCCGGCGTAATTCCTCCATGTCGCGCTGAACATTGCGCCGCAGCAGGTTTGACTCCGGTGGCTCGTTCAGGGCGCTGACCATGGCTACCGCCTCGTCGATCTGCTCCATCAGATTGGGGAAGGCGTCACGGAAAAAACCGCTGACCCGAGGGACAACATCCAGCCGCGGACGACCCAGTTCACTCAGCGGGATAACCTCCAGTCCGCTGACCTGACCGCTGCCTTTCTGCCAGACCGGTTTCAGTCCCATCAGATAGTAGATCTCGGCGATATCGTCCCCCCGGGTGCGCATGGTGGGGCCGCCGAACACCAGGATTCCAATCGAGTCGGGGTAGTTGCCGGTTTCCTGCCGGTAGCGTTCAAGCAGCGCGTCAGCCAGTCGTTTGCCGACCTCCCAGGCGGCCGGGGACGGGATTTTTGTGGGGTCCACCGAATAGAAGTTCCGGCCGGTCGGCAGGATATCGGCCTGTCCCCGGCTGGGGGCGCCGGAAGGTCCGGGTTTGACGAAACCGCCGGACAGGGCCGTCAGGGTGGCGGTTATCTCTTCGGTGGTGCGGCGGATGTTCGGTACCAGGGTCTCGGCGATATAGGCCAGGGGCCGGCTCAGCTGTTCGACATGGGCGGGATAATGGGCTGCGGCAATCTCTGCCACCTGCTGCGGCTGCCAGTTCTTTCGGGCCAGCGACTGAATCATCGCCAGGCTCTGCCGGTGCGCCAGGTCAATCAGCTGGCCGCCGGTGTGCCCGGCGTAAGCGGGACAACGGCGGCCCCGGTTCTCCAGCAGATCGTCCAGATCGTGTCCCATGGCGGCAATGACGGTCTCGCGCAGGGAGGGGACGCTGCCGTTGGCCAGGCGGGTGAGCTGAACAATAAATTCCTCCAGCTGTTCGCCGTCTGGAGGCATCCCCAGGGTGTGCAGCCCGTCACCGATCATGGTGTCCCCCAGCTCCTGCAGGTAGCTGTGCAGGCGATCCAGAAAGGCGTCGAAGTCGGTGAGGGCCTGCTCCTGACTGACGGCCAGATCCTGATCGAGATGGGCTGCGGTGACCGCCGCCCAGATCATCGGCCGCAGGACCTCGACCTTGCCGGGATCTTCACTGAGGGCAACCTGGTAATCGTTCAGCAGGTTTTCAATCCGGCCCAGATCTTCATAAAGGTCGGCATTGGTGAAGGCCGGGGTGAGATGATCGATGATGCAGGCGTAGCTCCTCCGCTTGGCCTGGGTCCCCTCGCTCGGGTCGTTGATGATGTAGGGATAGATATTGGGCAGCTCCATGATGGCCAGATCGGGGTAGCAGCTTTCGGACAGCCCCAGCGCCTTGCCCGGCAGCCATTCGAGACTGCCGTGCTTGCCGACATGCACGACCGCATCGGCTTTGAAGACATCGCGGATCCAGCGATACTGGGCCAGATAGTGGTGGGGGGTGGACAGGTACAGGTCGTGGTAGGCCTTGTCGATATTTTCAAAATATCCCCGCGGCGGCTGGATGGTGATGAAGATGTTGCCGTTCGTCAGCCCGGCAAACAGCAGCTTGTCGTCGTGGACGAACAGTTCTCCCGGCGGCTCCCCCCAGTCTGCCGCCATCTTGCTGCGGATACTCTCCGGCAGCTCTTTGTCCCAGCGCAGATACTCTTCCGGTCCGGCGACCGCCTCAGTCCGCTCGGCCATTCTGTCCGGGGTCAGCCAGCGCTGATCGACGGTCATCCGACTGAGCAGATCTTCGGCGAGGTCATCGCCGGACGCGTAGGATCGCTCCAGTTGATAACCTTCCCGCTGCATCTGGTCGAGCAGCTGTTTGACCGAGGCGAAACTGTCAAGCCCGGCCGCGCAGCCGATCCGGTCATTGCGGGGCGGATACTGGTGGAAGATGATCGCGACCCGTCGTTCACTGGTTTTCAGCTGGCGCAGGCGCGCCCAGT
Source organism: Deltaproteobacteria bacterium (assembly GCA_013152145.1). Classification (GTDB taxonomy): domain Bacteria; phylum Desulfobacterota; class Desulfuromonadia; order Desulfuromonadales; family Geopsychrobacteraceae; genus Malonomonas. The sequence continues at coordinate 3,745 of JAADGW010000281.1, read as the reverse complement.
TGCGGGCCAGCCGGACCAGTTTGTCGACCCGTTCGTTGATCGGCCGGTACCTGGTGAGCAGACCGCCGGTGATCGGGTCAACCGTTTCCTGCTCTCTGGTGGCGACCGGAACGGTGATGAGATTACCGTCGAATTCGGGCTGGGCGGCCGAGAAACTGACATCCATACTGCCCAGCCCCTGCTCCGAGTCACGCCAGGCGACAAAGGAATTCATGGAAAGCAGGGCCTGGATACAGACCACGTCCAGTTTGCTCAGCAGCGAGCGGTATTCCGGGGCGGTCAGGGTCAGGCTGAACATCATCGGACTGATCAGCACATCGATCCGGGGTTTGCCGTGATCCATGAAAAAATGTTCGACAACATAATCCGCGCCCCGGTTGCCCCGTTCAATGTCTTTGTAACGCTGGTGAAAAACCGGAATGACATTGGCTCCCTGAGCCTCGATGGAACGGATCAGGGTGTCGATAAAGGCCAGATTATGGTTGAGCCAGTAGGTCTGATAGAACCAGAGGCCGACCGTGGGTCGCGCAGGATCAACCCGGTCGCGCAGATATTCCGACAGCTCCGGGACTCCTTTGCAGTCGGGGTGATAGATCCCTTCGCAGGGCAGCTTCAGGGGAGGGTCACAGGGCAGCTCACTTTCAAACAGCAGGTTGTGGACAAAGGTGAGCAGCCGTTGAAAATTGATGTGACCGCCTTCATTCAGGTATTGCTTGATGCTGTCCCATGTCGAGGTCCCGAAAGCGCTGCTGTGGTCTCTGGCTGCAGCCAGGGCGTCTTCATCGCCGCCGCTGGGCTGGATGTGCAGGTGCGGTCGTTTGCCCGCGGTGGTGGCCATGGTTTCCACCAGCAGGTCAAAGGCCGGGCAGGTGGCTCTGCCGCCGTGCAGGTTGATAATAACCATATCGGCCTGCAGCGCCGCGCGAACGAACGACTCCTGCCGGGAGCGGTCGAACAGCTGGGTCTGGGAGCGGGCCGTTATCCTGATTTTCCCGCCGTGGTTGCGATAGGCCAGCACGCCGTCACTTAACGACGGCAGCTCCATGCCGCCGGCGGAGTAATAGCAGAGGGTGTAGCTTCGATATGCGCTCATCGTTGGTCCTCCATGCGGTTGAGGAGCTGGTTGAGACTGCCGAAGGCAAGCGAACCGGTCTTTGCGGGAGCGGCCAGTTGCAGCGACTGCTCCCGCAGGCTGAAGACGGTTTTCCCCATGGCGGCAGCTTGCTGCAGCAGCTCCAGGTTGCCCCGATAGGGGCCGACGAGGTCGAACCCGGCGTCGATCACCCAGCGGCAGTCTCCCAGCTTGGTTATGGCCCGGCGCAGAGCGGTCTCGCTCATCCCGCTTGCGGGCGGCTGGGTGGTGCAGTCGGCTCCGAGGCTGCGGCCGACATAGCAGTCCAGATCATTGCTGTGCAGCACCCCGGTGGTGATGTTGTAGCCGCGCTTGGCGAGCATCCGGTAGACGGCAGCGCCGCTGCCGGCTCCGGCGACGACGAAGACCCGCTCCAGATGACCGTCACCCCGCAGTTCGATCGATCCCAGCTGGTGACTGAAGCAGGCGGAGTCGAAGTCGTAGAGCGCGGTGACGGCATCACCGGTCAAGACATCTTCCGGAAAGCCCCAGGCGGTGATGGCTCCATCTTTGAGCAGGGCGACCTGATCGGAGACCTTGGCCGCAATATCGACATCGTGGAGGGAGGCGATGATGGTGATTCCCTGGCTGCGACACAAACTGCGCAGGATCGCCATGACCTCGATCCGGTGTTTCAGATCCAGGTGCGCCGTCGGTTCGTCGAGCAACAGAACCCGTGGCTCCTGGGCCAGGGCCCTGGCGATCAGGATCTTCTGTTTTTCACCGTCGCTGAGGTTGGCGAATTCACGTCGGACCAGTTCTCCGGCATGGACCGCGTCCAGAGACTCCAGCACGACTTTCCGGTCACGGGCGGTGAGGCGGCCCAGAAAGTTGGTGTGCGGATAGCGGCCCAGAGCAACAAAGTCAAAAACACTGAGCAGCGGCGGTGAGACCTTGTCGGTCAGGACCACGGCCATTAGCCGGGCGAGCGCGGCCGGGCTCAGGGCGGACAGTGGGTGACGGTTGAGCTGAATCGACCCGGACAGCGGCGCCAGATGGCCGGAAAGGGTGCGCAGTAAAGTGGTCTTTCCGGTTCCGTTGGGGCCGAGCAGGCTGATGAAATGCCCGGCCCGGATGCGCAGATTGATCCCGCTGACAATGGCCTTGTTGCCGTAGCCCACCGCCAGCTGGTTGCAGCAGAGAATTTCGTCTGTTGGATGATGCTGTGTCATGATCTGTCTGGCCTGCCCGGGGGTGATAGAAGCGCGGTTCAATAACTCTAAATAAAGACTGATTGCCACCAAGACTCCAAGGCACCAAGAAACCTGCCCCCAAGGGCTTTGACTCTCTTGGTGTCTTAGAGCCTTGGTGGCTGACGACTTAGGTTTCGGGGTTATAGATCCGTAAAAAAGAGCCGTCCGGCGTAGCTCCGGCAAAGCCGATGCCGGCGCTGCGCCGGGGATCAGCTAAAATTCATAGCGGTAGCCGACGTAGAGCGCCCGGCCCGGCTTGGGGTAACCTTTTTTCTCGTAGTAATATTTGTCAAACAGGTTATCCACCTTCAGGATGAGCCGCTGCCGGTCGAGAAAATTGACGCCGACCACCAGATCCGCGACAGTAAAGGACGGATATTCAATCTCCGGGTAGCCCGCGGCATTCCAGTCGGTATCCTTCATTTTGCCTTGATGGCGGAACTGCAGCTTGCCGTCGATCCGGCCGTCATCGTACTGAACGCCGTAGTCCACCGTATATTTCGCAACGTTGTAGATATCCTTTGTGGTTCCACCGGACTGTTCCTCTTCCGCTTTGAACATATGGGTGGAGTTCACAAAAAAGGACAGGGACCGATCCCAACCAAGGGGCACCCCGAGGTCGAACGAGAGGCTGGTTTCCAGACCTTCCATTTCGGCGCCGAGACTGTTTTCGTAGGTTGTGGTGGTGCCGCTGGTCACCCGGATGATCTTGTCGTCAACATCGGTGTGAAAGAAGGTGACATCCAGAGAAAGTCCCCAGTCCGGCCGATCGTAGCCGACCCCGAGGTCGTAGGTTGTGGAGGTTTCCGGGTTGATGTCCGGATTGCCCCGGGTGATCATAGTGACACCGCCGACCACCGTCTCCGCATAGCCGGCCAGCTGAGCGGCTGTCGGCGGGACAAAGGCTCTGCCGATGGTGGTATGCAGACGCAAACCTTGATCGAATCGGTAGTTGAGCCCGGCCCGGGGGCTGAACGTAGAGAAATTCTCGGAATTCGGGGTGAAATCGGTTTTGTAGGGCGTTGCTTTGGTCTCGACCTTGAAAGTGTCATAACGACCGCCCACGGTCGCGGTGAGCCGGTTGTCCAGCAGAGTCCAGACGGTCTCGAGGTAGCCGGCCAGGTTCTCACGCCCCTCATCGGGAGAGTAGGGGGCTTTTCTGGTTCCGTCCTGGTTGTAGCTTCTGCTGACCTTGTCGATCGTCTGGTAGTCGAGTCCGACGATAAAACGCTGCCCGGCCCAGCTGTATTCATCCTTGAGCTGAAATCCCAGCCAGTCGATCTCCGAATCGTAACTCCGATACGGGTCCACCTGAACCGGTGTCGCCCAGCCGATGTAACGCTTGTACGATTCCGAGGTTTCGTTGGTCTTGTACGTGGTGAAACTGAGCTGATGGTTGTTGCCGAGTTGGCCGCCGATG
>JAADGW010000170.1 GCA_013152145.1 Deltaproteobacteria bacterium | reverse complement strand
GCCGGATACCTTCGCGGCAGGGATTACATTTGCCGCAGGACTCATCACTGAGGAAGCCGAGAAAGTAGCGGGCGAGATCGACCAGGCAGGTCTCCTCATCCATGACGATCATCCCGCCCGAACCCATCATGGCACCGGCCCGGGTCAACTCGTCGAAATCGACCTTTATATCCAAGTGCTCCTCCGGGATACAGCCCCCCGAGGGGCCACCGGTCTGCACCGCTTTGAAGGTCTTGCCGTCAGGCACCCCGCCGCCGATTTTATAGATGATGTCCCTTAAGGTTGTGCCCATCGGTACTTCGACCAGGCCGGTGTTGTTCACCTTGCCGACCAGCGAGAAGATCTTGGTGTTGCTCCCCTCGGTGCCGATCGAGCTGAAAAAAGCGGCGCCCTTATTGATGATCAGCGGGATATTGGACCAGGTCTCGACGTTATTGATATTGGTCGGTTTGTTCCAGAGCCCTTTGATGGCCGGGAATGGCGGCCGGGCATTCGGTTCGCCCGGTTTACCCTCCAGCGACTTGAGCAGTGACGTTTCCTCGCCGCAGATGAAGGCCCCGGCCCCCCGGTGTATCTTGACGCTGAAATCGAATCCGGAGCCGAGGATATCCTGGCCGAGCAGACCATGTTCTTCGGCCTGCCGGATGGCGATCTCCAGGTTGTCCACCGCCAGCGGATATTCCTGGCGAATATAGATGTAGCCCTCGTTTGCACCGATGGCGTAGGCGCCGATCATCAGGCCTTCGAGTACGGCATAGGGGTTTCCTTCCATCAGCGACCGGTCCATGTAGGCGCCCGGATCGCCCTCATCGCAGTTGACGACGACATATTTCTGCTCCCCCGGGGCGTTACGGGCAAAGTCCCACTTGACTCCCGAAGGGAAACCCGCGCCTCCTCGACCGCGCAGCTTTGCCGCTTTCACTTCGTCGACCACCTGTTCCGGCGTCATCTCGAAGAGGGTTTTAACCAGGGCCCGATAACCGTCGACGGCGAGATAATCCTCCAGACTGGTGGGATCGATCTTGCGGTTGGGGCCGAGAACCAGCCGTTGCTGATTTTTGTAGAACGGGATGTCGGCTTCAACCGTCGCCTTTTCGCCGCTGTTCGGGTCGACATAGAGCAGCCGTTCGACAATCTTCTGCTCTTTAATCGTCGACGAGATGATCTCGGCGATATCTTCGGGTTTGACCTTGAGGTAACAGATCCCCGCGGGGTAGATGACCACGATCGGACCTTGCTCGCAAAAACCGTGACAACCGGTTCGGCGGAAATCGACCTCAGCGGTGATGCCCTGTTTGGCGATCTCCTGTTCAATGGCAGCAGCCACCTTTTTGCTTCCGGTTGCATGACAGGCGCTGCCGGCACAAAGCGTCAGGCAAGACTTATCCGGGTCCCTCCGGGAGAGGATCTCGTTGCGGAAAGTTTCCAGTTCGGTGGATGATTTTATCCTCGACATAATCTTCCCTTATTGACTGCTGCAGGCACAGTTTTTCAACACTTCCGCAGTCTCGGCCGGTTCCACGTTGCCGTGATATTCGCCATCGACGACGATCACCGGACCCAACGCACAACAGCCGAGGCAGTTGACCGTCTCGACGCTGAAGTTCAGGTCCGGGTCGGTTTCGCCGGGTTTGACGCCCGTCACCTCCTCCACCGTATCGAGGATCCGCTCGGCACCCCGAACATGGCAGGCGGTCCCCATGCAGACGTGAACCTCATGCCGGCCCTTGGGGACCAGACTGAAGGTTTTGTAGAACGTGGTGATGTGCTGGATCCGGCTCATCGGTACCGCCAGTTTCTCGCTGACCCGCGTCAGTGCTTCTTTGGGCAGCCACTTGTTTTCGCTCTGAATCTCCAGTAAGACCTGTATCAGCGAACTGGCTTCGCCGTGATGTTTGTCGATAATCTGATCGATTGTCCCGATATCCATTGTCGTCGTCCCTATTCTCTACCGGTAAAAAGTTCGGACCCGGGCTTTCTCAGGCCAGGGCGAAGCACTTTTGTCCCTCGTCGAAGCTGACCAGTCCGAAGCGTGATGAACTGTTGAGATGTCTTGAAACCTCAGCCGGGTCCAGGCCGAGTGTTGCGGCGATATCCCGGGCGGAGAGGGGATTGTCCCGCAGCAGCAGCATGATCCGACTGATGGCCAATTTATCCGCCAGCAGTTCATCGAACAGCCGGTTCATCTCGGCGCTGGCAAAATATTCCGCGTATTTCTCCTGGGTGTCAAATCGCACCCGCAGTCGCTCCCGTTCCACCAGTTTAATGTAGGGGACCAGTTTCGTGACCGCTGCCAGGTTGAGCTTCAAGGTGCTCGCGTCCATGCCTTCGCCCTTACCGAGCGGGCCGAATGTCTTCAGCTGTTTACCGAAATCATTCATGATTTCGGCATAACGCATCCCCTCTGAGGCGGAAATCCATTCAAGTCGCAACCTTTCCGGGTTGATTCCGATCTGCTCGAGTAATTTTCGACACAGATGCATATTGAACAAGGCGTCGTAATTTCCTTCGGTCACATAATGGCATTCACCAAGCCAGCAGCCGCCGATAAATACCCCGTCGGCTCCCGTTGAGAAGGCCCGGAGGATAAACGACAGGTCAACCCGGCCGGTACACATGACCCGGATAATCTTTGTTTCAGTAGTATATTGTTGTCTGGAAACTCCAGACAGGTCCGCAGCCCCGTATGCTCACCAGGTGCACAAAAAGCCGATGACGTTGGGCTTATATTCAAATCCGGCCATGGAGACCTCCTTTCCTGCTCAATCAATTGAGGGATAAACTGAAATTTCCAACCGCAGCCTTAACCCGCGGGAACCGCTTCGTCAATCTGGGCGAAGATTTCATCATCCGTATAGTGTTTCAGGTAAATCGCCCCGGTCGGGCACTTGGCGTTGCACAGACCGTCACCTTTACAGAGAACCGGTTCGACCCGGGCTTTTTTGCCCTGCGGGGTTTCAACGAAGCTGATGGCATCGTAAGAACAGGCGGTGATACAGGCCCCGCAGGAAATACAGTCATATTCCGTGACATCGCAGACCGCCCCGGAAGCGGTGACCGAATCTCCCGAGAGGATACCGACAGCCCGCCCCGCGGCCCCATAAGCCTGATTGATCGTTTCACTGATATGTTTCGGATACTGGGCGGTTCCGCAGAGGAAAACCCCGTCTGCGGCAAAATCGACCGGGCGCAATTTTACGTGGGCTTCCTGGAAGAAACCATCCGGGTTGAATGAGACTTTGTACAGCTTGGCCAGGTCCCGACTCGCTTCGGCCGGGATCACCGCCGCGGCCAGGGCGAGCAGGTCGGCTTCCAGTTCAAGTTTGTGTCCCAGGACCGGATCGGTGACCGTCACCTTGAGCCCGTCGCCGACTGCTTCCACCTGGGGCTTGTCTTCCGGTTGGAAGCGGATGAACTTGATATCCCGCTCTGCGGCCTCGCGGTAATAATCCTCCTTGAAGCCGTAAGTGCGCATATCGCGGTAGAGGATGTGGATGTCGATGGCGGGGTTCAGCTCTTTGAGCTTCAGCGCATTTTTGACCGACTGGCTGCAACAGACGCGGCTGCAGTAGTTCCGGTCTTCCTGCCGACAGCCGACACATTGGATCATCACCAGGCTCTGGGCGTTATCCAGCTTTTCGCTTTGGGTAACGATTTCCCCTTCCAGTTCGAGCTGGGTCAGAACCCGCTCGTTGTCACCGTAAAGGTATTCCCCGGGCCGGTGCTCCTCGGCGCCGGTGGCAAGAATGGCAATTCCGTGCGCGATTTCCCTGACCCGCCCCGCGGCCTCGACCGTTGTGACAAAATTTCCCACGTAACCGGAGACGTTGGTGATCGTGGAACCGGTCGCGACCCGGACCCGCGGATGCCGGTAAACCTTGCGGATCAGCTCGTTCAAGTGGGCTTGGACATCCATCCCTTCCAGGGTGTAATGGATTCTTCGCGCCATCCCACCGAGATCTGAATCCTTCTCCAGCAGGTGAACCTCGAACCCCTGTTCGGCCATATTCAGCGCGCTGGTCATACCGGCCAGGCCGCCGCCGACCACCAGCGCGGTTTTGTTGACCGGCAGCTCGAATTCCTGCAGCGGTTCCAGGTGCGCGGCCCGGGCGACGGACATGCGGATGATGTCCTTGGCCTTCTGGGTGGCGTTCTCTTTCTCTTTTGAGTGGACCCAGGAACAGTGTTCGCGGATATTTGCGAATTCGAAGAAATACTGATTGAGGCCCGCTTCGCGACAGGTATCCCGGAACAGCGGCTCATGGGTCCGCGGCGTGCAAGCCGCCAGCACCACCCGGTTCAGTCCTTTTTCAACAATCGCGTCCGCGATCTGCTGGGCATTTTCCGTTGAACAGGCGAACAGGTTCTCACCGGCCCAGGTGACATTTTTCAGAGTGGCGGCGTATTCAACCACGGCCGGGATGTCGACCACCCGGCCAATATTGGCACCGCAGTGGCAGACGACCACGCCGATCTTCGGTTCCTCCGCGGAGACGTCCCGTTCCGGCGGATAGACCCGTTCCCGGCTCAGCTTGTCGCGCCGGTAATTGAGCAGCTGCCCGCAGAGGGCATCGGCGCCGCTGGCGGTGACGACCGCTTCGGGAATATCCATCGGTCCCTGAAAAGCACCGCTGACGAAAACTCCTTTGCGGGTGGTCTCGATCGGGTTGCCCGGGTTGATTTTGCAGAAGCCGTGATCGTTGAGTTCAATGTCGAAGGTGGTTGCCAGCCGCTCGGCATCTTTCGGCGGACTCAGGCCGACCGACAGCACGACCAGATCGAACTCCTCTTCCTTGACGCCATCCTCAAAGGTGGAGTACCTGATGGTGACATTCTTGCTCGCTTCGATTTCTCTGCCGACCGTCACGTAACTGCGGATAAAGCGCACATCCTCAAGGCGTTCCGCGCGCTGGTAGAAGCGTTCGAAATCCTTGCCGTAGGCGCGGATATCGTTATGGAAGATGGTGGCATCGAGCCCGTTGTCGTGGTCTTTGGCCAGAATCACCTGCTTTTGCGTATAGGTGCAGCAGACCGCCGAGCAGTAGCTGTTGCCGCCTTCGTTGACCTGTCGGGAGCCGACACACTGAATCCAGGCGATCTTTTTCGGATGTGCCAGGTCGGAGGGGCGCCGCACCTCACCCTCGTAAGGCCCGGTGGAGCAGAGAATCCGTTCGAAATCGAGACTGGTGACGACGTTCTCCATCCGGCCGTAGCCGAAATCGCTCCGCAGCTTCGGATCGAAGGTATCATAGCCGGGCGAGAGGAGGATCGCCCCGACCTCGATTTCCAGCTTCTCCGGCTTCTGGTGGAGATCGATTGCGTTGGTTTTGCAGACGCCCACGCAGATCTGGCACTTTTCTTCTTTGAGATACAGGCAGGTTTCCGGGTCGACGTAGGTGACCAGCGGCACCGCTTGAGAAAAGTAGATGTGTACCGACTTGTTCTCTGACAGGTTCTGGTTGAACGGGTCGGGAATCTTGACCGGGCAGTAGTCGACACAGATGTTACAGCCGGTGCATTTATCCTCGACAATGTAGCGGGGCTTCTTCGTCAGCGTCACCTTGAAATCACCCGCTTCTCCTTCGACGCGGTCGACTTCGGTATAGGTCAGGATATCGATGTTGGGATTGCGCGAACATTCGATAAATTTGGGTGACTCGATACACATCGAGCAGTCGTTGGTGGGGAAGGTTTTGTCCAGCTGAGACATCTTGCCGCCGAGCGCCGGCGACTTATCGACCAGATAGACCCGGAAACCGGAATCGGCCAGATCAAGTGCGGCCTGAATGCCGCTGATTCCACCACCGACAACCAGAACATCGGCCATATTTCGGTCTGCGGACGTATCAACAAGATGTTTTTCGACTGGAGTGTTTTCCATCGGTTTTCCCTTTAGCCTTTAGCTAGAGCACGGCCTGGATAATTTCAGTGATATCCTTGATCTCCAGGGCTTCACTTTCATCCAGATCGAGGCTGCTGTCGGTGAAATTGGTGATGCAATAGGGGCAGGAGGTCACCAGCACCTCGGCGCCGACGTCGACGGCCTGCCGCACACGGAGGTCGGCGAAGCGGTCCTCTTTGGGGGTTTCCATCCAGATCCGTCCGCCGCCGCCGCCGCAACAGAGACTGCTTTCCCGCGAATCGGCCATCTCGCTCAGTTCCAGACCGGGAACCTGCTGCAGCACCGCTCGCGGTTCGTCGTAGATGCCGTTATGACGGCCCAGATAGCAGGGGTCGTGATAAGTGACTTTCTTTGCATATTCTCCGCTGAGTTTGAGCCTGCCCGCAGCCAGCAGTTCGGCGATAAACTGGGAGATGAAAACCACCTCGAAGTTGACCATGAACTCGGGATATTCGTTTTTGAAGCTGTGGTAGCAATGCGGAGAAGAGACCAGAATCTTCTTTACGCCGAGATCGATAAAGGCCTTGATGTTGTCCTTGGCCAGCCGCTTGAATAGATCTTCATTGCCGGTCTTGCGGATACTTTCACCGCAGCAGCTTTCCCGGGAACCGAGGATCCCGAAATCGACTCCGGCTTTATTCAGGATACCGGCCGTGGCGGCAGCCACCTCTCTCATTCTGGGATCGTAGCTCAAATAACAACCGGTAAAGTAAAGCACCTCCATCCCCTCGTTGAAGGTTTTGACCGGCAGATCTTTGGCCCATTCTGCCCGCTTTTCCCTTTCGCCGCCCAGGGAGTTGCCCTCGGAGGTCAGGTTGGCGACCACCGTTTGAATGGGGCCGACGTTGCCCGGGTAGACATCATATTCTGCGGCGAGTTTGCG
>JAADGW010000139.1 GCA_013152145.1 Deltaproteobacteria bacterium | reverse complement strand
CCGCGCATCATTTTCCAGACGACTATGTTGCGGATTTATCCGGGGATAGGGGCTGACCGGTTCGACCTCTCGTTGGATCTCAGTCGCCTTCGGGCTGCCGACTTTAACCATGTCTTCCAGCATACGACCCTCCGTGGAGCTTTTCCCTTCCTCCCATCATTGGGATTCAATCTTACCTCATCCTTTATCGACAGTGGCGTCGAAAAACTTTAATGAATCGAGCAATTTTCTTTGCGACGATTGACTTATGCAGTCCCAACGCTTAAATTAGTGGGATTAAATGTGAGAAAGCAACAATGGGCGCACTATGAGTACAGAAAATGTGGAATTGATCGAAACGGGTCGGTTGTCGGACGAACTGGAAACCCTGATCGATATCGGCAAGGCTCTGACCTCCCACCTGGCTCTCGAAGATGTCTACCGGGTGGTGATGGAAAAGGTCGGCAACCTGCTGCGCCCACAAGCCTGGTCACTGTTGATAGTTGATGAAGAAACCCGGGAGCTCTGCTTTGAGATCGTCGTCTCGCCGTCAGCGGAACGCCTGGCCGGCAGCCGGTTACAGCCCGGCGAGGGGATTGCCGGATGGGTTGCCGAATACGCCGTCCCGTTGCTGATTCCGGATATCAACCAAGAGCCGCGCTTTTCCCGGCGCCTCGACGCCAAGATCGGCTTCGCCACCCATTCGATTGTCTGTGTGCCGCTGATCTCCAATAACCGGATTATCGGTGTTATTCAACTCCTGAACGGTGTCGGACAGGGGCAGTTTACCGAGCAGGATCAGCGTATTCTCGCCACCATTGCCGATTTTACCGCCATTGCCATCGAGAATTCCCGGCTGCATCAGCGGGTGCGGGACTTGACCATCACCGATGATCTGACCGGTCTGTACAATACCCGCCATTTTCAGACCCTGTGTGAATACGAGATAGAACGTGCCAGTCGTTATGGCAATGAGCTGTCGATGGTCTTTCTCGATCTCGACCATTTCAAACTGGTCAACGATAACTATGGCCACCTGACCGGCAGCCGTCTGCTCAAGGAAGTTGGACAGCTCTTCCAGAAAGTTATCCGGGTTGTCGATTATGCCGGCCGTTACGGCGGCGATGAGTTTGTCTTCCTGTTGCCGTCAACCAGCAAAAAAGGGGCTCTGGCGATGGCCAACAATCTGTTGGAGAAATTGCGCTCGACTGAGTTTTTCTCTGACTGCCAACAGCCGATCCGGGTCACCGCCAGTGTCGGTGTTGCCACCTACCCGACCAATGCCTACTGCCTGCAGGATCTCATCAAGCTCTCCGACGAGGCGATGTACGAGGTCAAGCGCAGCCGCCGCAATGGGGTTCAAAGCGCCTGAGCCGACCGTTCTTGTCACAAACACTGAAAAAACTCCCGGAACACAGCATTTTATCGACTTTCCGGCTATTCTTTTATAAAAGACGGACGCAGCGGGAGTTATCATATGACTGAAGTGCACAAACGGGAGGACCTTCCTGACCGGGAAACACTGAAAGATCAGTATGTTGTCGTGAAACCACAACTTGAAAAACAGCTGCAGTCAATTCACCTTCGGTTGCGCTGCCTGCTTGAGAAGCAGGGGAATACTCCAACCATCAAATACCGGGTTAAGGAGTTCAGCAACTATTACTCCAAACTGGCCGGCCTGTACCGCAAACAACCGGAGGAAGACAACCTGCTCGGTGATCTGCTCGGCCTGCGGGTGATCTGTCCCTTTCTGGAGGATCTGGATATTGTGGAACGACTGATCACTGCCGATTTCGACGTTGTTGAGCTGGAACACAAGGCGGACCGACATTCTTTTCGCGAGTTCGGCTACGATTCGGTGCACCTGCTGGTCAAGCTCGAAAAATCTGCGCTGGGGAATCTTCCACAGACGGCACCGGTCTGCGAAATTCAGCTGCGCACCATTCTGCAGGATGCCTGGGCTGAGGTGGAACACGAGCTGGTCTACAAATCCGACCTGGGGTTTCCCAACGACTCGATCAAGCGCAAGCTGGCCTCACTCAACGCCTCGCTGACCCTGTCCGACCTGATTTTTCAGGAGATCCGTGACTACCAGAAAGAGCTGCGCCAACGTGGCATCAAGCGGCGACAAAGTGTTGAGGACGTACTGACCGCGGCCTGGCCGATCGAGATTGCCAATCTGCCCCAAAGTCAGTGCGCTGAAGAGCTGGAAGCGGTGGTCGAAGGGGAACCGCAAGAGTCCCCGCGAGGTCTGGAAAAATCGATGTTCAAGGCCCTCGAGGCACACAGCAACAAGGATTTCCCCGTCGCGATACAGCTTTACAGCCGTATCCTGCGGATGAAACTCGATCCGCCGATCCGGTCCCTGGTTTATAATCACCGCGGCATGGCGCTCTTCGCCCTGGCCGACTGTCAGAAAGCAATCGATGATTTTTCCAAGGCGATCCAGCACAACACAACAAATGGCCGAGCCTGGTGTAATCGCGGCCTGGCCCACCGGGTACTGGGAGACTATGATCGATCGCTGGAAGATTATGAGCAGGCGATACAGCTCGCAACGGCCCCTTTTGAAGGCTTCTGGGGGCATGCCCAGACCTGTTTCGAAATGCAGCTGTACAGCCGTGCTCTGAGTGATTGTGAAAAAGTCATCGGCCTGCAGAGCGACTTCAAGCCGGCCCTGGAACTGATGAAGACCATTCGACGACAGATGTTCTGAGCCTCGCTCAAGTCTCTCTCTGTACGGCCAGAGGTCCCCACGACTGGGCAACCGGCATCGCTTCAATGGCGTTGATGTTGACGTGGGCCGGCAGGGTGGCAACCCACCAGACCATCTCCGCAATATCTTCCGGCAAGAGGGGATCCGTCCCCTGATAGACCTGGGCGGCTTTTTCGTCATCACCCTTGAAGCGAACGTTGGAAAACTCACTTTCCGCCATACCCGGGGCAATATTGGTGACACGAACCTTTTTGCCCGCCAGGTCGGCGCGCAGGTTGCGGCTGAACTGCTGAACAAACGCCTTGGTCCCGCCATAGACATTGCCGCCGGGATAGGGCCAGCTGCCCGCTACGGAACCGATCGTCACAACATGGCCGCGGTTACGGGCCACCATCTGCGGCAGGACGGCCCGGGTACAGTACATCAGCCCCTTGATATTGGTATCGACCATGGTTTCCCAATCGTCGATAGCGACCTCCCAGGAAGGCTCCAGCCCGAGAGCCAGTCCGGCGTTATTCAGCAGCAGATCAATATTTTCCAGTGGTCCGAGCTGTTCGAAAACCTGGTGCCGATCGCGCACATCGAGCGGGATGATCTGCCGAACCGCACGGCCCAGTTCACCCTGCAACTGTTCAAGCCGTTCGGTCCGCCGTCCGGTGAGGATCAGTTGCCAGCCTTCCGCCGCGAACCTTTTTGCACAGGCGGCACCGAAGCCCGAGGTTGCTCCGGTAATCAGAATTGTTTTTGTCATGACTCTTTCCTCCCTGTTTCTGCCTGAAAATCAATGCTCAGCATACCAGTTTTCAGCCCGTGTTTCATGGCTGTCGAGGGGGTTGGATTGTAACTATTCAGCCGAGCGATGGATGACCTCGCGCTGCCCACTCCAAGGGCCGCATGAACCCATCCCTGGGGCTTGACTGTCGCCATCCGGGCGACAGACACCCTTGAAGTGGGCAGCGCGAGGCCATCCTGCTGAATAGTTACGATTTTTTATTCATTTATTGCCGGCGGAACCGGGATCAGCCCAATGCCACGTCGAGAAGCATCATCACCGAAAAACCGATCATGGTCGTCATAGTTACCAGGTCGATATTGGCATTGACCCGCTGCGATTCCGGAATCAGCTCTTCGACGACGACAAAAATCATCGCCCCGGCGGCGAAACAGAGCGCATAGGGTAAAATAGGCTGCATCAGCAGGACAAAAAAAGCACCGCAGACCCCGGCAACCGGTTCGACAATTCCGGAGGCCTGACCCATTAAAAAACTTTTCCCCTGACCCATCCCCTCCCTCCTCAGCGGCATGGAAACCGCGGCCCCTTCAGGGAAGTTCTGAATGCCGATACCGATCGCCAGGGCGATTGCGCCACCGATGGTGGCCGAAGGCAGGTCGGCGGCAACCGCACCGAAGGCAACACCGACCGCCAGCCCTTCGGGAATATTGTGCAAGGTGATCGCCAGCACCAGCAGCGTGCTGCGTTGCCAGGAGGTTTTGATCCCCTCACACTGATCCATTTTCAGACCCGGGTGCAGGTGGGGCAGAAATTTATCGGTCAGGCGCATGAATACGCCGCCCCCCATAAAACCGATCACCGCCGTCAGCCAGGGGGTCTGTCCCATCTGCTCCGCCATCTCAATTCCCGGTGAAAGCAACGACCAGAAACTGGCTGCGATCATCACTCCGGCCGCAAACCCGAGCATGGCATCCAGATGTCTGGGGTTGATGGTTGCTTTCATAAACACCAGCGCGGCCCCGGCGGCGGTGACCCCCCAGGTAAAAAGAGTCGCCAGCAACGCCTGCACAACCGGGCTTAATAGTTGGAAAGATTCAAGCATTCGAGAGTCTCCAGACCGAGAGTTCAGGCGGCACCCAAGGGTGACCGGGTTACGCCGACCGATTTAAATTGATAGCATAATCAGCGGCCTTGTGTGCATTTTGGGGAAATAATAGAGATCGGCCCGGCACTCATCAGAATAAAAAAAAGAGGCCGGGATTTTCTTCCGACCTCTCTTTGCTGACATTTCCGTCTCATCATTCGCGGAGTTACTGGACCCGCGGCGAATAACGTAAGGTGTGCCGGACCCGGGCCAACAGGCGAGTGGGATCAACCGGCTTGGCGAGCACATCAAAAAAGCCGGCTTCCAGCAACTGATATTCATCTTCGGCCGAGGTTCTGGTCGAAAGAACAATAACCGGAATATCCATCGTGTCGCAGTTTTTTTGAAGAGCTTTAAACATGGCGTTGCCGTCAATTTTCGGAAGATGTATTTCGGTAATGATCAACTGCGGCTGCAGCAGCTCGGCAAGCCTTAAACCTTCAACGTCAGTCGTGGCTTTATGAACCGTGAAGCCTTCCTTTTGCAGCACCCTTTCAACCGCATTCAGGACAAGCTCATGACTGTCGACGTGAAGAACAACCAGCTCTTCCTTCCCGGCTTCGGTAACGACAGGGATGGTATAATGCTTACTGATGGCAAGCTTGATCTCCGCCGGGGTGGCGACAATCGGTGAGATACGCATACCCAACTTGAATGACAGCTCTTTCTGCAGGTTGATATCGAGCGGATTGGCCATGGCAAGAAGCAGCGTTTTATGCTCAATCTTGAGCGGGAAAACCAGCTGGTCCAAAGCCTCTTCGGCAGCAACCTTGTCGAGGGCTTCTGCCGGAATCTCGAAGCGCGAGAATTGTTTGAGATAGGGAATGTTGAATTGCGTGGACAATCCCTCGGCGATATCCTCCTCCAGCACCATATTCATCTCTGCCAGAATCTGCCCGATCGGCTTGCGCGTATAATTCTGTTTGAGGAGTGCCTGATCCAACGTCTGCTGAGAAATAATCTCTTTCTCTATCAGAATTTCACCCATTTTTTTTCGACCCATCAGTCCTGCCTCTTCTGAAAAAATTACAGCCTCCCCTCAATGAAAGATGCATTTTCATTTGTCTTACTGAAAGGTAGCGTTCTCAACGCTTTGCTCTTGCCGGTCAGAACAAATCCCGAAAAAAAGGTGGAGACTTTCAGGTATAGAATGGAAGATAGGAAAATTCAATAATTCTAATAATTTTGTGCCCAGATTATGATTGCGGCGGGAAAAAGACAAAAAAATGGGGAACCCTGCTGATTCCCCAAAAGTGAACGTGGAGGTAACGTCCATAATATGCTGTGGTAACCGGCCGCCGCTGAGCAGAGCGGCGACCGGTCTAGAAGTTCAGTCCTGTAGTTTGAGAGCCAGATAGCGGCTCGCGTCCCCCTGCCGCACCAGCAGCAGGATTACTTTTTTGTTACTCTGTTTAATCAGTTTTTTCACCTGGGCCGGATCAGTAACCGCGGTACGGTTGACCTCTTCGATCAGGTCACCCCGCTTGATCCCGGCGCGGTCCGCGATGGAACCCGCCTCGACGGCCGTAACCAGAACCCCGTTAGCCCCTTTGTAACCGAGCTGAGCGGCCAGCTCGGCATTCAGCTTCTGCAGACTCATGCCCAGTTTCGGCAGTTTATCGGCACTGACCGGCCTACCCTTGGCGTCGGTTTCCAGGGCGCCGATGGTGACCGTGATGGTCTTTTTCTTGCCGTCGCGCAGGACCGTCAGTTCAACTTTGCTGCCGGGGCGGGTCAAAGCGATGGTGTTGCGGAACTTGGCAACCTTTTTCACCTTTTTACCGTCCATCTTGAGGATCACATCGCCCTGCTTCAAACCGGCTTTTTCAGCGGGAGAATCTGCCATCACCTTGGCGATGAGAACCCCTCCCGTCTGTTTGATACCGAA
>JAADGW010000146.1 GCA_013152145.1 Deltaproteobacteria bacterium | reverse complement strand
CGGTCACATCAACCCCGGAATCCTTAAGATTGTTGGCGTGGGCATGCCCCTGGGAACCGTAACCGACGATGGTCACTTTCATCCCTTTGATGATCGACAGATCGGCGTCTTTATCGTAATAAACTTGCATCAGTTATCTCCTCCTGAATTTTTTCCCGTCACAGCGAGACAGCAAGCGCTCACCGGAGCAGGGCCATAAACAAACGGTTGAATCTTATAACACAGGGTCACTGATGAGGCAAAGCCTTTCACAACCAATCAGTTAGCCCTTATTTGTGGGACCAACCTAGCCGGCAACCGCTTTGGAACCGCGGCCGATAACCACCGGACCGGAACGAACAACCTCCTTGATCCCCATCGGTCGCAGCAACTCCAGCAACGCATCAACCTTGCCCGGAGCACCGGTAATTTCGATGGTGTACGACCGGGGGGTGACATCAACAACTTTGGCACGAAAGATGTCGACAATCCGCAACGCTTCTGCACGCGATTCGGCTTCGGCGGTCACCTTGATCAGTGCCAGCTCGCGCTCGACATATTCATCGCCGGTAAAATCGATCACCTTGATTGTTGAAATCAGCTTGTTCAGCTGCTTACTGATCTGCTCAAGAATCCGGTCATCACCCCGGGTCACCAGGGTCATCCGCGAGACATTCGGTTCCAGGGTCGGGGCAACCGACAGACTTTCGATATTAAACCCGCGACCGGAGAACAGCCCGGAAATTCGCGAGAGCACCCCGAACTCGTTCTCCACCAACACAGAAATTGTGTGTTTCATCTTTCCAATCCTCCCGGCCAGCAACAGGCCATCTTTAAAATCCAAACGCCGCTTGCCTTAAGACGCCAGCACCATTTCATGAATCCCCTTGCCGGCCGGAACCATCGGCAGCACGTTTTCTTCACGGGCAACCTTGAATTCCATCAAAACCGGACCGGGGGTTTCCAGGGCCTGCTGAACTACTTTTTCAACCTCATCCACCTTGGTTGCCTGCAGGCCGGTCGCACCGTAGGCATCAGCCAGCTTGATAAAGTCAATCGGCAGCTCCATACAGGTCTGACTGTAGCGTCGATCAAAAAACATCTGCTGCCACTGGCGGACCATACCAAGGAAATTATTATTGAGGATGGCAATCTTCACCGGCAGGCGATACTGCACCAGGGTCGCCAGTTCCTGTGAGTTCATCTGAAAAGAACCGTCACCGGAGATATCGATCACCTGTCGTCCGGGAAACGCCACCTGGGCGCCGAGTGCTGCGGGCAGACCGAAGCCCATGGTGCCGAGACCGCCGGAAGTCAAGAATGTCCGCGGCTGACTGAATTGAAAAAACTGCGCCGTCCACATCTGATGCTGTCCGACTTCGGTAGTGATAATGGCGTCGTCCGCGGTCAGCTCACAAATTTTTTCGATCACGAACTGCGGTTTGATCACCGAGCCGGAGGTCTGATAGGTCATCGGATGAGAGCTCTTCCACTCTTCGATGGTCACACGCCAGTCGCCCGTCGTTTCGACCAGCTTCTGCAGCGCCTCCTCCTTCTCTGCCAACTTGTCGCAGAGTCTGCCGAGCACGTCCTTCAGGTCGCCGACGATCGGCAGATCAACCGCGACGTTTTTCTTGATTGTGGTTGGATCGATGTCGATGTGAATCACTTTAGCTTTCTGGGCAAAACTGTCGATGCGACCGGTGACCCGATCATCGAAACGAGCACCGACAGCGATCAGCAGATCACATTCAGTGACCGACATATTGGCGTAGAAGGTCCCGTGCATACCGAGCATTCCCAACGCCAGCGGATGCCTCTGGGGGAAAGCGGACATCGCCATCAGGGTCGTCGTTACCGGAGCCTGAGTCATTTCGGCCAACCGGAGCAGCTGTTCATTGGCCGCCGAAAGATTGGTCCCGCCGCCGACATAAAGCACCGGCCGCTTCGCCTCAAGAAACATTTTGGCCGCCTTGTCGATCTGCCGACTGTTGCCGGCATAGGTCGGTTTATACCCGCGCAGGTTGACCGTCTCCGGATACTTGAACTTGTATTTGGCAACCTGGATATCTTTCGGCAGGTCGATCAGCACCGGCCCCGGTCGCCCGGTCCGGGCGATATAAAACGCCTCTTTGATGGTCCGGGCCAGATCACGGATATCCTGGACGAGGAAATTGTGTTTGGTGCAGGGACGGGTGATCCCGCACATATCCGCTTCCTGGAAAGCATCATTACCGATCAACTGAGTCGGCACCTGCCCGGTGACAATCACCATCGGGATTGAGTCCATGTAGGCGGTCGCAATACCGGTGACCGTATTGGTGGCGCCGGGACCGCTGGTGGCGATGACAACGCCGACCTTGCCGGTACAACGGGCATAGCCGTCAGCAGCATGAACAGCGGCCTGTTCGTGCCGGGTCAGGATGTGCTCAATCGGTGAGTCAAAAATATCATCGTAGATATTGATGACGGCGCCGCCGGGGTAACCGAAAATGGTATCGACCCCCTCCTTCTGAAAGCTCTCAAGTAAAATTTGCGATCCGGTTAAAACCACCTGATCCTCCTCTTCACTGTTAAACAGTTGTTGTCTCTCTATCAGCAATAAAAGAAATACCGGCGGCGGAAAAGCCCGATCACCGCCACCCGCAGTAAAATTGGAAGTTTAACGCCCTGAAGATATAAAAATCAACGTCCTTTCAGAATTCCGCTGCATTTTTCAAAACACTGTTAGTCAGCCCGGCAAATCGCTCCGGTCCCGGCATGGGTCACGACTTTGGCATAACGCGCCAGCCAGCCGGTCTTGATTTTCGGTTCCGGTGCCTGCCAGCGACTCCGCCGCTCGGCCAGGATTTTTTCCGGCAGGTCGAGCTGCAGGGTACGATTCGGGATATCGAGAGTGATCGGGTCGCCATCCTCGATCAGTGCGATCGGACCACCTTGAGCCGCTTCCGGTGAGATATGACCGATGCAGGGTCCGCGGGTACCACCGGAAAAACGACCATCAGTGATCAGCGCCACACTGTCTCCCAGCCCCAGCCCCATCAAGGTCGCCGTCGGTGCCAGCATCTCACGCATCCCCGGACCGCCCTTCGGCCCTTCATAACGGATGACGACGACATCACCGGCCACGATCCGGCCACCCATCAGTGCCTCCATGGCAGCCTCTTCCGAATCGTAGCAACGGGCCTTGCCGGTGAAGGTCATCATTTGTTCCGAAACCCCCGACTGCTTGACCACCGCCCCGTCCGGCGCCAGGTTGCCTTTGAGAATCGCAATGCCGCCTTCCGGGCGGACCGGATCGCTGACCGGATGCACCACCTGTTCGTCGACAGTAGCGACCGCATCGACAATCTGCTTGATAGACAGGCCGAGCAGGGTCGGATTGTCGTTGATCCGGTCGCGGAGCTGGTAAAGCACCGCCGACACCCCGCCGGCGGCATCCAGATCCTCCATAAAGTACTTGCCGCCCGGGTTCATCGAAGCCAGCTGCGGCGTACTGCGGCCCAACTCGTCAAAAGCATCAAGCGGCAGATCGACTCCTGCTTCATGGGCAATCGACAACAGGTGCAGAACCGTGTTGCTCGAGCCGCCCAGGGCCAGGTCAACGCGGATGGCATTCTCAAACGCCTCGCGGGTGAGGATCTGGCGCGGTGTCACATTGTTGTGCACCAGTTCGACAATCTTTTCCCCGGAGGCAAACGCAATCCGCCGTTTCAGGGAAGAGACACAGGAGGCGGTCCCGCAACGCGGCAGGCTCATCCCCATGGTCTCGGTCAGAATCGCCATGGTGTTGGCGGTGAACAGTCCCTGGCAGGAACCGGCTGTCGGACAGGCGTTATCTTCACACATCATCAGTTGCTTCTCATCGATCACCCCGGCCTGGTACTGCGCCATCGCTTCAAAGGTGTCGGTCACGAAAGAGAAACGTTTCCCATCGCGTCCCGTACCGGTCTGGGACGGTCCGGCCGTCACGACAATGCAAGGGATATCGAGACGGGCCGCGGCCATCAGCATCCCCGGGGTAATCTTGTCGCAGTTGGTCAACAGCACCAGACCGTCAAGCCGATGCGCTTCAGCGATCGACTCAACCATATCAGCGATCAGTTCCCGGGTCGGCAGCGAATAATGCATCCCCTTGTGGCCCATGGCGATACCGTCACAAACCCCGGGAATACCGAAAATAAATGAATAGCCGCCGCCGGTGTGTACCCCTTTTTCGATAAAGCGCTCCAGATCACGCATCCCGGTATGACCGGGGATCAGATCGGTAAAGGATGAGGCAATCCCGATAAAAGGTTTATCCATCTGGTCATTCGGCACGCCGGTACTTTTCAATAAAGCCCGGTGGGGGGTCCGTTCAAACCCCTTGGTCACTGCGTCACTGCGCTTTTCGCTCATAGTTATCACCCTGTCAGTGGGGCCGAGGCCACGTTGAAATTTTGATCACACCAAACTCTGTGACTCCAGACTATAAATACAGCAAAGGGTTTAAGCCGAAAGCTTAAACCCTTTGCTGTATAAAACTCTTCCCGCTGTGTCGAAACGGGATCAGGCGTTTACAGTATAAAGAATCTTTTCCATCGCATCCTTACCGGCGAGTTTCATTTTTTTGACCTTATTTTTTTCCAGCTCTTCGTGGGGCGACAAAAAACCTTTTTTCTCGTATTCGGATAATTGCTTTTCAAAAATGATGTGTTCTTCGTAAAGCATGCGGAAACGGGGATTGCTGTTGAGCAAAGTTTGCAGCACATTCTGATCAATATCCATTGGGACCTCCGCGTGTCAGGGTTAGAACCGAACAGTTTATAGATAATCAAAATGAGGCAAAAATGTCAACAGCCGAACCCGGATTCAAAACAGCTTTCGCGGTTTGGGTTTATTCAGCTCGGCATCGGAAGGGCGGATATAAGTCGGCAGCAATTTTTCCGCCCTAATCGCCTGTCCATGGGCAAAAGCGCGGCAGGCCAGCCAACCGGCCTGTGCGGCACGCGGCTGATGGGCCGAAGCGGTCGGCAGCAGAGCCCTGCCGGCCAGTAATTTCTCGATCCGGTGACGATAGAGCGGCACAGCATCACCGACCAGGGCGACCTCGCCCTCCAGTTGTTCCAGCAACCGCTCAGGCGGCAGGACCCGGGCTTCGTCAAGCGGGACGGGCCCGTCGTCAGTCCAGTTGAAAAGCTGGCTGTAAACCTCCTTTTTCCGGGCATCCATAAAGACACAGATCGGGGCCGGGGACAGCGGCAGGTTCATTGCCAGCATCTGCAACGCAGAGATTCCGACCACCGGTTTATCAAGAGCCTGAGCCAGCCCTTTCACTGTCGCAATGCCGATCCGCAACCCGGTAAAAGAACCGGGCCCGACCACCGCGGCCAGCAGATCCAGATCCGATACCCGCCAACCGGTCTCAGTCAGCAGCAAGTCGATCTGTTTGAGCAATTTCTCGCTGTGAGTACTCCGGACATTCAACAGTGACTCTGCCACCAGCTGCTCACCCTGGCAGAGGGCAACACTGCCGGTCAGTGAGGAGCTGTCGACGACCAGAATTTTCAACTTTTCGAGCACCGCCATCAGCCCCAGAGTCGGACGATATCGTTGTAAAAGGCCAGCACCATCAGCATCAGCAACATCGCCATGCCAATCTGTTGCGCCACCTCTCTCACCCGGATCGACACCGGACGACGGATGACCAGCTCGACCAGATTAAACAGGATATGCCCGCCATCAAGAATCGGGATCGGCAACAGGTTAAGAATTCCCAGCTGGATCGAAATAAACGCCAGGACCGAGAGAATTGCCGACAGATCGGTCTGGGCCGCCTGTCCGGCAACCTGCACCACGGTGATCGGGCCGCCGATATTTTTCATCGAAACACTGCCACTGAACAGTTTCTGCACAAAAATCACCGTCAGATCAATCAGTTCCCAGGTGCGTTTAGCACCTTCGCGGACAGCCGTGGCAAAGCCGAAGCGTTTCAATTCGGATGATTGTTGCGGCGCAATCCCGATCAGATAATCGCCTTCCCCGCCACGCTGTTTCGGCACCAGTTCAACCCGCAACTGCTGCCCGTCACGCTCGATCAGTACGGGCACCGGCTTCCCCTTGACCGTCTGAATAATCTTCCGCAGGTCATACCAGGAGTTGACCGGCTGATCTGCAATCTGCAGGATCAGATCGCCCTTCTTCAACCCGGCTGCTGCGGCCGGCATGTTCGCAACCAGAGAACCGATCCTGGCCTCCTGCGCCGGCAGCAGGCCAAGGGCCTGCATCCCTTCGAGGCTGTTATTATCAGCAGCGATTTTCAGCTGGAGAAGCTTTCCGTTATGCTCGATCTGGAAGATCAGTGGGTCGCCGGCAGAGGTCACAAAAGATTTATTGGCATCGTTCCAGCTCGCAACCGGTTGCTGATTGATCGAGGTAATACAATCACCGGCAGCAAAACCGCTTGAAGCCGCATTCGAACCGGGCACGACATAACCGATACAGGGCTTCTGATCGACATAACTCGGCACCTGCACACCGATCATAAAGGAGATCGGCA
>JAADGW010000176.1 GCA_013152145.1 Deltaproteobacteria bacterium | reverse complement strand
TCAGGTAATCGTAAGCGCCGTTTTTCATCGCTGCGATGGCGTTCTCCATCGTCGATTCGGCGGTCATGATGACCACCAGTGTTTCCGGACAATCTTCCTGGACCTGTTTCAACAGCTCAAGCCCTTGCAGCCCGGGCATTTTTATATCGAGCACGGCCAGGTCGTAGCGGTCGCTGCGGAACATACTTAAGGCCTGTTTTCCGTCTTCGGCAAGGTCGACCGTAAAGCCTTTTTTCTTCAGTGCCCGGGAGAGAACCCAGCGGATACTCTCTTCATCGTCAGCGACGAGAATACGTTGAATCGGCATAATCTGTAGTCCTCAGTTGATGTCCGGTTGCGCGTTACCGTTGCGCAATAATGGCAGGGAAATTTTAACCGAAGTTCCCCCTTCCGGGCGATTGGTGATCTGCATGAAACCGCCGTGGTCGGTGGTGATCTTTTGACAGATCGGCAGCCCCAGTCCACTGCCGCCAACCTTGGTGGTGTAAAAGGGGGTAAAAATTTTCTCCAGCATTTCCTGTGGAATGCCCGGACCGTTGTCGTTGATGGTGATCCGCACCATCGGCGTCGGTCGGGCACCGGGAATACTCACGTGATACTCGGCATCGATCCGGCTTTCGATGGTTATTTCCCCCGCATCGGGAGATGCCTCGCCGGCATTTTTGATCAGGTTCAGAAACAGGCGGATCAGCAGATCACGATCGCCGTTGATGTCGGGAATGCTCGGATCGAGTCGCAGCTTGAAGTTGATCGCGCGTTGTGCAACGGCCTGGCGTTGCAGCATGACGATCTCATCGAGCACCTGACTGATGTTCACCTTGTTTGACCGGGTTTTACGTGGTCGGGAAAGGTCGAGCAGCTCCTCGATGATACGATTGACCCGTTCTGTTTCGCGGATCATCAACTGGGTGTATTCCTGCAGTTCATTGCCTTCACCAAGCTCCATCTGCAGCAACTGGGCAGCGCCTTTGATACCGCCCAGCGGGTTCTTGATTTCATGCGCGAGGCCGGCGGCCATGGTGTCGACCATCGACAGCCGATCGGCCCGCCGAACGGTCTCTTCCAGGGTGTTGATCTGAGTCAGGTCGCGCAAGGTCACCACCACCCCCTTTTGTGTGCCGTCGGTTGCGAAAATCGGCGAAACCGCGGCGCTGACCGGACGTTGTCTGGTTCCGGGCATGCGTAACATAACCGCTTCATGGTCGGAGATCGAACGCCCCTCGTCGAGAGCGGTGCGCGCCAGGTAGCAGAGAACCTCCTGGTGTTTGAAGCGGGTAAAAAACAGCTGTCCGAGGCATTGTTTTTCAGAGATACCGGTATAGTCCTGGGCCGCGGGGTTGAACAGGCTGACATACCCCTGTTGATCGAGGGCAATGACGGCATCCTCGATGTTCTCCAGGATCATGGCATAGTCTTGCGGCAACAGGTGTTTTTTACTGATCATTCATTCCGACCTTCGTCAAAGAAGATTTCGATCTGTTCAACCAATGCGTCGATGTTGGTAACCTGTTGCAGGGTCGCACGAAAAAGGCTTGCGCCGTTAAGTCCACGGGCGTACCAGCAAAGGTGCTTACGCATTTCGTACAGGGTTTTCCGCTCCCCGAACTGTTCGCGGTGCCATTGCAGGTGCTGCAGGGCAACCCGCCGTTTTTCGGCCGTGGTTACGGCGGCAATTTCTTGCCCGGACAGCAGGCTCCGGATGTCGCGGATCAGCCAGGGGTTTCCGTAACCGCCCCGGCCGATCATGATCGCATCACAGCCGGTTTGCCTGAATATCTGCAGGCCGTCGTCAGCAGTCAAAATATCGCCGCTGCCGATTACTGGAATCCGCAGAATCTGTTTTAACTCGCCGATCTGTGCCCAGTCCGCTGTGCCGCTGAAGGCTTGACTACGCGGGTACGGGGGTGCAGGGTGACGGCGTCTGCCCCCTCTGCTTCAGCAATCCGACCGATATCGAGAAAATTGACCCGGTCGGTATCCCAGCCGGAGCGGATTTTAATCGTCAACGGACCTGAGTACGCCGCTCGCACTTGCGCAATTATTCTGCCGATCCGTTGTGGATCTTTCAATAATGCACTGCCGGCACCGCTACGGATGACTTTTTTTACCGGGCAGCCCATGTTGATATCGAGTAACGTGCATTCATCGGCAATCATCCGGGTGGCTTCCGCAAGGATTTGGGGATCGTCACCGAAAAGTTGTATACCCAGCGGCATCTCTTCCTTGCAACTGATCAGCAGTTCCCGGGTCTTCCGACCGTCGCGGATCAAGCCGTTGGCACTGACCATTTCAGTGAAGACCAGGGCCGCTCCGAAATGTTTCATGATGCGTCGATAGGGCAGGCTGGTAATACCGGCCATCGGTGCCAGAAAAATCGGGTTATCCAGCTGCAGGGAGCCAATTCGAGGGGAGGTCGTTTGCATAATATTTGGGCATTTTATCGTTACTGACGCTGAAAGCAAGGGAAAAAAGGCTTAGATGGCTGTCACTGTTCAGCCGGATGGCTTCGGGGTGCCCACTTCAAGGGTGTCTGTCGCCTGGATGGCGACGGTCAAGCCCCAGGGATGGGTTCATGCGGCCCCTGGAGTGGGCACCCCGAGGCCATCCATCGCGCCGCTGAATAGTTGTAAATGGCTAAACATTGCGCCGCAATTGAGTTGGATACTGTATACAAAATACGCTTGACAACGGGGGTATGAGTTGTTAGAACAATATTTGGAATTTTAAGAGACGGAAGGTTTCTGTTTTGCTTGTTTTCAGGCGAGCCTTGAAGATCCTGATTTTCCAGTTTACACTGCACAGAGAAACCGTTCGGGCGGGCGTTTTCATGGCAGTTGTTATGTTCTTCCGCATTGCGGACCTTTTCCTTTTTTGCCCGTTGGGCATCCCGAGAACTTTTTTTCAACACTACAAAGGAGAGAGAGTATGTCGACATTGAAAAAAGTACTGGCGCAGAAAATCGCAGAGCATCGTCCCCGCGTCACCAAGCTGGTCAAGGAACACGGCGATGTCAAGCTGGGTGATGTTACCATCGCGCAAGCCATCGGTGGCGCTCGTGGCATTAAAAGTCTGGTGACCGATATCTCCTATCTTGATCCGATGGAAGGCATCCGTTTTCGCGGCATGACCATTCCCGAAACCTTTGCCGCCCTGCCGAAGTATCCGGGCAGTGATTATCCCTACGTGGAAGGTTTCTGGTATCTGCTGTTGACCGGTGATATCCCGACCATGGAGCAGACGCTGGAAGTTGTCGAAGACTGGAAGCAGAACTCCCAGCTGCCCGCATACGTTATCGACGTGCTGCGTGCGATGCCCCGTGACACTCACCCGATGACCATGTTCTCCGCCGGTATTCTTTCCATGCAGCGTGATTCCATCTTTGCCAGTACCTATGCTTCCGGCAAGTTCAACAAGATGACCTGCTGGGAAGAAATGTACGAAGATTGTAATAACCTGATGGCCAAACTTGGTCCTCTGGGTGCTTATATCTACCGCATGAAATACATGGGCGACACCCACATCGAAGCCGATCCCGAACTGGACATGGGGGGTAACTTCGCGCGCATGATGGGCATCGATGCTCCTTATGATGATGTCGCCCGGATGTACTTCATCCTGCACTCTGACCATGAGTCCGGCAACGTTTCTGCACATGCCACGCACCTGGTTGCTTCGGCTCTGTCTGACGCCTATTACTCATACAGCGCCGGTATCAACGGTCTGGCCGGTCCTCTGCACGGTCTGGCTAACGAGGAAGTGCTGCGCTGGACTCAGGACTTCATGGCTAAACTGGGCGGCGAAGTGCCGACCGAAGAAGGTCTTAAGAAAGCACTGTGGGATACTCTCAACAGCGGTCAGGTTATCCCGGGTTACGGCCATGCCGTTCTGCGTAAGACCGATCCGCGCTACACCTCACAGCGTGAGTTCTGCCTCAAGACCGAAGGTCTCAAAGATTACCCGCTGTTCCAGCTGATCAAGATGATCTTCGAAGTTGCTCCCGGCGTTCTCACCGAGCATGGCAAAGCCAAGAACCCCTGGCCGAATGTTGATGCCCAGTCCGGTGTTATCCAGTGGTACTACGGCGTGACCCAGTACGAGTTCTACACTGTTCTGTTCGGTGTCGGCCGTGCCCTCGGTTGCCTCGCCAACATCACCTGGGACCGTGCCCTCGGTTACGCTATCGAGCGTCCGAAGTCGGTTACCACTGCAATGCTCGAAAAAGTTGCCGGCATTTCCTGAGCCGTTTCGACATAGCGAC
Source organism: Deltaproteobacteria bacterium (assembly GCA_013152145.1). Classification (GTDB taxonomy): domain Bacteria; phylum Desulfobacterota; class Desulfuromonadia; order Desulfuromonadales; family Geopsychrobacteraceae; genus Malonomonas. Next base: position 4,552 of record JAADGW010000176.1, on the reverse strand, counting down.
ATTGACGGGAGGCCCCTCGGGCCTCCCGTTTTTTTTACTTCAAAGCTTCAGATTTGTGGCCGGGCCGGTTATAATCAAGGTCGTCATTCAATAGACATCCAACAACCTGGGAGCCAATACAAATGTTAGGAAAATCGAGATGGATGGGTTTGGTGCTTATGGTCAGTGCGGTTTCGCTGGCAGGGTGTGCGGCCAATACAAGCCAGGAAAATACCAGAAAGGGGGCCGGAATCGGTGCCTTGGTCGGGGCGGTCTCCGGGGCGATTATCGGTTATCAGAATGACCATTCCGGTGGGGCGCTGCGTGGGGCTCTGATCGGCGGTGCGGCCGGTGGTGCTATCGGTGCCGGTGCCGGAGCCTACATGGACAAGCAACAGACTGAATTTGAACAGCAGCTGGCGAATGAGCGGGCACAGCATCAGATCGAGATTGAGCGGCAGCAGAATGAAATTCTCAAGTTGACCATGAGCAGCGAGGTTTCGTTTGATTTTAACTCCGCCAGGCTTAAGCCTTCTTTCTATTCTCCCCTGAATAAGATTGCCGATATCATGAATCGCTACCCCCGGACGCAGATTATTGTTGCCGGGCATACCGACAGCGTCGGTTCTGAAGCGTATAACATGCAGCTATCTCTCCAGCGGGCCAATGCTGTTGCTGATTATCTGATCATGCGCGGGGTTGAAAGCTCCCGGCTCAGGACCGAGGGTCGCGGTGAGTCGGGGCCGATTGCCACGAATGATACCGCCGCCGGTCGATCACAGAATCGGCGGGTGGAAATTTTTGTCGTTCCCGACAGCGATATTCAGTAATCGAAAAAGTTGTGATAATAGAAGCCGGCGGTTCGGATAGGAGCCGCCGGTTTTTACTACTGCAGCAGAAAACTGAAGCTGTTTGGCGCGCGGGGTTGCGGGGCGACTTGCTGCTCGAAGAAATCAACTTGCCCCTGAGCATTGACCAACAGCAGGGTGGCGGTGCGGGTGCCGTAATCGGGGCCGGTTATTCTGATGGCTGAGAGCCGTCTTTCCCAATCCAGAGAAACACCGGTGTCGGGGAGCTGGTGATCCGCGGCAATTTGTGTCGAGGAGAGGAGTTCGAACAGCGCAGAAACAACAATCTGCGGGTGGCACAAGAGAGCTGTGAGCTGCTGCTTGCCGGTTTCAACCTTGGGCCAAGGGGTGTTCAGTGCGGCATTGCTGAGACCATAAATTCCGGGCTCCAGGCATAATGGCTTTGCACTTCGGTTGGAATAGTAGTGCAGTCGATCCGGTTGACCGAAAATCAGATTATAACCGCGATAATCAGAACGACCTTGCATGAGATGTCGGCCGAACTGCTCGTTTGAAGCGTCGGTTTGCAGAAAGTCTCGTGGCAGGTGGCCGCGCGACAATTCCCGGCCGGTGGCCTTGAGCGGTTCACGGACGTTGGTGACGGCGGCAAAGCGGCCGCGGCGGGTGATGCCGAGCCAGGTGCCGCCTGCCTGTAAATCTTTTCCGGCGAGCAGGTCTGGATGTTCCGGCCACCAGCCCGCCGGTGCTGTCGGTCGCGTGTAATATTCGTCACGATTGGCCGCAACAATCAAGGGATATTGTGGATGATACCGGTAGGCGAAGAGGATCAGACACATGATCGCGATCTCCTCATTTTTTGTGACAAAAAAGAAGGGAGCCTGCAATGAAGCTCCCTTCGAAATTGGTTGTCGGCAAAAAATTATTTCTTTTCTTTTTCCTTGCGGTTGGCGTAGACCAGTAGTTTCTGATCGGTATAAGTTTCCACTTCGCCGGCAAAGGATTCGATCTTGAAATAATCGTGGACTTTCTGCGGGGCATCCATGAAAAACTTGTTCAGCTCCTGGATCTCTTTCCGATTTAACCCGGCTCTTTTTGCCCACTCCTGAAAATCATGGGTTTTGGGGACAATTTCCGTCTCACGCAGGATCAGTTCCGCATCAAGGATCATCCGGGTCCATTCAGCTTCGCTGAATGCGCGGATATGAGTCGGATCGCGCATCTGTTCCATGGTTTGGTAGAATGCGGCAATCTCAGGATCGGCCGGCAGCAGGGTGTCGATGATGACCATCCGACCGCCGCGGCGCAAAACCCGGTGGAATTCCCGCAGGGCTTTCGGCACATCGGGAAAATGGTGCGGCGCGATGCGACAGGTAAGCAGGGTGAAAGAACCGGCCGGAAAGGGCAGGTCTTCGGCATCAGCCTCGCGGAAAATAACATTATCCACGCCACCTTCTTCAGCCAGGTGCTCCTGGGCTTTCTTCAGCATCTGCATGGTCAGGTCCGAGGCGACCACCTGTCTGACCATCGGGGCAAAAAACAGTGCCGTGTGCCCGCCACCACAGGCAACGTCGAGCAGGTTGTCTTCGTGACTTGGCTGTAACAGACGTGCTGCTTCTTCAAGATCTTTCCCGCCGGAAAAATGGGTCGCTTGCACGTAGGCCATGGCGGTTTTACCAAATTGTTCCCGGACCCGATTCTTGAATTTCCTGTCCATTCAGATTCCTCCCGAAAGATACAGCAGTATAGCACTGAAATCGGAAAAGTCTTGGAGATATTTGACCTTTACGGTATTTTTTCAACCCTACGACAGCAGGAATTATTGATGAGGTCGGGCACGGCTTTTGCTTTTATCGGCGGGAGGGTTGCGGGGTCGTCACGGACCCCGTGGTTGTTTGCCCGTAAACTATTCAGCCAGATGGCCTCGGGGTACCCACTTCGAGGCCATCCATCGCGCTGCTGATAGTTACGTTTGCCCGGTCAAGTCTCTTTTCGGGGCGAAAAGCTGTCAGTGTTGAGGTGTGCTGTGACAGATAGTTTACTTCTGTCCGGCTGGTCAGGTGACTGAAAGAAGAGAACTGCACATGGATATTCCCACAATAATCAAGGGATTGCTTCTGGGGATATGGTATGAGTTTATCTACATCCTGCCATATATTGTTCTGGGAGTTCTGCTTGAGGCCACTATTCGGACTCTCAAGTGGCACGTTAAAATTCGCCATGCCCTGACCCATTTCGGTGGTCTGGCGATCATTCTGGCGACCTTGCTCGGAACGATCAGTCCGCTGTGCGCCTGTGCCACCTTGCCGCTGGTTATCTCACTGCTGCTGGCCGGGTTGCCGCTGGCTCCGGCCATGGCATTGCTGGTGACTTCCCCGCTGATGAGCCCGGCCGGTTACACCTTGCTCAACTGGGAGCTGGGACCGGCCTGGGCTAATACGGTGCTCTTCTGTACGATCGCTCTCGGCCTGTTCGCCGGTTATCTGACCCACCTGCTGCGCCCCTACGGTTTCAGTGAAGAGGTCATTTTCCGTCAGCAGATGCCGGAGGGAAATTTCCATGATCCGGATTACCCGGTTGAGGAGCTCCGCTGTGATTGCGGAAAGCAGTTGTCGCATCGGGTCGATCGCTGTACGCACAACAAGTTTTATGTGTTTCTCGCCAAGTTCTGGGAAGGGACGCTGAAAATCGGCAAGTTTGCCCTGCTCGGGATCACCGTCGAAGTCATTGCCCTGCAGTTTATCCCCAGTGAGTGGATTTCGGCGCTGCTGGAGGGGACCGGCGTTCTGCCGATCTTCGCCCTGACGTTTGCCACCATTCCGCTGCATATGCCGCAGGTGACCGCGGCGGCGATGCTCTACGGGTTTGTTTCACCGGAATTTGGCGAGGGGATTCACTTATCGAAGGGCGCGGGTGTTGCTCTGCTGATCGGCGGACCGGTCACCGCACTGCCGGTCATGGCGCTGTTGATCGCCATGTTCCGCAAACGGGTACTGGCCCTCTATCTGACCATCTGTGTTTTCGGTACGCTGGCTCTGGCGCTGGGATATCGCTGGTTGCCGTTCAGCTTCTAGCCACTCTTTATTCATCCTGCAGAATCTCCCGCTGCTCTGCCAGCAACTGCTCCTGGCGGTGCAGCTCATCCATCAGTCGGTGTAACTCTTTCCGCTGTTCCGGCGGGATCTCGGCCAGTTCATCGAGTTGACCGTCAAGCCGTCTGGCGGTGGTAAGAGCACTGCGGACCTGCTTGAGCGGGTCAACTTCCGGGGGATTGCGCAGCTGGGCCACATCACGGAACTGTTTCTGCACGGTCGGCAGGCTGCGTTCATTTTCGATCACCGATTCGCGCAGCTGGGTATTCATCCTCTGAGAAATTCTGCTCTTCACGGGCCTGGCGCAACAGGTCGACGGCCCGGTAATCGGGCAGCGGTTGCAGCCGTCGTTCGGCGCCGAGCAGGCTCGGCTCTTCCTGCTCCAAGTAACGGTAAGCCAGGGTCAGTTTGCGAGCCGTCTCTTTGCGGATACGGATTTCCCGGGAACAGTAATCATCAAAAGATTCATACCCCCAGCCTTGGAATTCCCCCTTGTTTTTGACTTTGATCAGTTGCTCGCCCAGTTCGACCCAAGAGGATTTGAATTGCCGGGCCGTTGCCAGCACCAGATAGCGGGGAGAGCTCGGGTCGAGTTCCCGCATCAGTTGTTCGATAATCAGTTCGCTTTTAGTTTTGGTTGTTTCCCGCATCTGCTTGCTCCGCTGGTTGATTTTT
>JAADGW010000291.1 GCA_013152145.1 Deltaproteobacteria bacterium | reverse complement strand
CGCCGGGTCAGCTCAAGACCGTCCATACGGGGCATGTTGATATCGGCAATCATCAGCTGATAATCATCCTGCGCCAGAAGACAGAGTGCTTCAGTCCCGGAGGTCGTGAGCTGAACGGCATAATTCCGCGGTGTCAGGATTTGCGAGAGCATGTCCAGAATGGTTGTTTCGTCATCGACAATCAGAATTTTAGGCCGTTGGGGCATTGTCGTCATTCCTTCAATGCGTCAGCTGTCAAAATGCTGGTGGATGGAAAAAGCCAGCTCGGTAAACAGGTCCGGTTTCAGCAGAATCTTGAGCAGATTAATGTCATTCAGACCCTGCTTCGAGAATGATTCCTTCTGCCCGGTACAAAGAATAATCGGCAGTTCAGGACAGATTTTGTTGACTCTTTGCGACAGTTCAACGCCGGTTAATCCCGGCATGGTCAGATCGGTAATCAGCAGATCAAAATCTTCGGGTTGCTGTTCAAACGCCCGCAGCGCTTCACGACTGTCGGTAAATGCGGTCACTCGATAGCCGAGGTCCTGCAGAAACTCACTGGAGATACTGACCAGGCTTTTCTCATCATCAACCAGTAAAAGGTGCTTGTTGCCTTCCGGCAGGGCCAGCGATGTCAGCGTCGATTGCTCCGGTTGGCTTTTCTGGATGATGGGCAGCAGCAGGTAAAAGCTGCAGCCCTGGCCAAGCCGACTTTCGACCCTGATGTTGCCGCCCAGTGAAGTAACGATACGCTGTACCGTTGCCAGGCCGATTCCGGAACCTTCACCGATGGCCTTGGTGGTGAAGTACGGATCGAATATATGCGGCAGCACATCTGGAGCAATGCCGGGCCCGGAATCATGGATCGAAAGCAGTGCGTAACAGCCGGGAGAAAGTATTTCCAGATTTCCGCTTTCCAGTTCTGTTCTCTGCAGTTCGATTGTCAACCGGCCGCTGGAGTCACGCATGGCATGAGCCGCATTTGTGCAGAGGTTCATCACCACTTGGTGGATATGCGAGGCTGAGGCCAGGACTTGCAGATCCTGCAGTTCGAGAGAAAATTCTATGGTTGCTGGAATGGTGGCGCGCAGCAGGGTTACCGTTTCTTCGATCTGTGTTTTGAGCTGCAGAGGGTGCAATTCTTCTTCTGCCTGGCAACTGAAGTTGAGGATCTGCTCGACCAGTTTTCTGGCCCGCTGTGCAGAGGACATGATCACCGAGAGACGTTTATAGTCCTGATCGTCGCGGCCTTTTTGTTCATGCATCAAGTGTGTGTAACCGATAATCGGGGCCAGAATATTATTGAAATCGTGGGCGATACCATTGGCTAAGGTGCCGATGACTTCAAGCTTCTGCACCAGGCGCAACTGTTTTTCGAGGATGATTTCCTGGCTGATGTCGCGTTTGACAGCAACAAAATTGGTGATTTCACCGGCAGCATTCGAAACCGGTGAAATTGTTGCTTCTTCAGTGTAAAGCGTACCATCCTTCTTCTTGTTTACGAGTCGACCGCTCCAGATTTTGCCTGTTGTGATAGTTTCCCACAGCGTCTGGTAGAAGGTATCGTTGTGTTCACCGCTTTTCAGAATCCGCGGGTTCTGGCCGATGGCTTCCTCGGGGGGGTAGCCGGTGATCTGCTCGAAGGCCGGGTTGGCATACTGGATTGTTCCCTTGTGGTCAGTCATGACGATCGTTTCCGCCGCTTGTTCAATCGCCGACAACAGCAGTTCCCGCTCCTGTTCAGCCCGTTTGCGCGCCGATACGTCACGAATAACCCCGAGAAAACCGAGCAGCTCCCCCTTTTGATCTTCAACTTTTACACCCAGCGTTTCACCGATGAAAACCGTCTTGTCTTTGCGGCGATAGTCGTTTTCAAAAAGGGATTTATCTCCACCCGCCTGAGGATTGAAGCGTATTTTACCCTGTTCGACAAACTTTTCGGGATCGGCATAAATAATTTGAGTGGTCTGCCCGGACAGCTCGTCAAGTCGATAGCCGAAGATTCTGGTAAAGGCAGGATTGATGGCAACAAATTGCCGCTCTCGATCAACAAACAAGATGGCGTCAGTGATGGAATTGAAGATGGCTTCGAACTCGGCGCGCCGCCGGGTTGCCTCCGCTTCGGCCATTTTGTGTTCAGTGATATCCTTAAAAAATCCCTGAACAACTTGTTGATCACCGAGATTAATGAGTTTCCCTCTGATTTCCACCTCGATAATCCTGCCGGAAGCGGTGACCATTCTGCTCTCCAGAGACTGTCCGCTTTTTTCTCCGCAGTGTTGCTTGAAGGTTCTGCTCACACCTTCGGTATGTTCCTCGACCGGATGAAATTCCCGTTGATACTTGCCGATGATTTCGGTCCGGTCTCTTTCCAGCATGTCGGCGAAAGCGGAATTACAGTCGATAATGATACCGGTCTCTGGATTTGCCAACGCGATCCCGTATATTGCCTCATCAAACAATTGGCGGAGTTGGGTTTCCTTTCCGGCCAGCTCGGCGCGCATTTTTTCAAAAAACAGGATGAGCATTCCCAGCGCGATGATGACCGCGGATGTTGCAGCAATCATGTAGCCGTATGGAGCAAACCAGGCGACCGGCCGAAGAAAGGGGTAATCGGCCTTGTGCAGCCCCCAGAGAATCAGTGTGACACCGACAACCGTCTTTCCCAATCCGGCAGGCAGCTTGGAGCGAAGAAATTTATAACCGACCCAGATGTCGACCCCGGCTGCGAAACCGTAAAGTGGGACAGTCAGCATCAGGAAGGAAAAGTCGGCAAAAACCGCCAGAGCCGTCCAGGCTAAAATACAGACAAAGAGCAATTTCCAGAGCGGCGAAACCTTTTGATCGATAAACTCTGTCGTCCCCAGGTATAAAAAATACAGACTGACAACGACCATGCTCATATCGGCAAAATAGAGAGCTGGTGTTTTGCCCTGCGCGAGCATGAGGAGCATAAAGATATCTTTCAGGGCGAAAACACCCCAGGATACGGACCAGAGCGCAAGGTATTTTTTTCGATAGATAAAATAGAGATAGGCGTAGGCGGCACTGAGCAGGACGCAGGCAATTGAGGTTGAGATAACGGCTGGAAAAAGCCAGGATACGGACATGCCCCTCCCCCTCTTTCAATGAAGTGTAGTGAAGGAGTCGAGATTAGCAAATACACATAAATTGTCAACCGAGAAACGAAGCGCTGCTGTCATACCGCGGAAGCGGATATCAGCACTGCCCTCAGCAAAAGGAAACCTGAAGTCGTTGACGTTCTCCTGTCGCTGCCGGTGAGAATTTATCTTGACGGTAAGGCCGGTTATTGCGCTAGTATGGCGACGACGATTTTGGGGCTGTAGCTCAGTTGGGAGAGCGTCGCGTTCGCAATGCGAAGGTCGTGAGTTCGATCCTCATCAGCTCCACCAATAAAAAATCAGGCACTTAAGAGTATTTTCTCGGGTGCCTGATTTTTTTGTTTGACTTCAAAAAAGGCTGGAGCAATACGATTTTGTGCTTGCGTCCTCCTTTATCTGCGGGGGATTTTCAAGCCTCGCTCTCCTCGGCAGGAAGCTGAGCGGGCCCACCGGTATTCCGGCAACCCTGATCCGATTTTTTATCTTCGAATTCAATCTTCGTTTGGTGTAGGCTGTGCGGGGGGTTGTCGCTGTAGAAGAGGTTTAAAATTCTTGATTTATCTGTCTGTTTAGTGACAATATGCCAGTTTTTCTAATGGGCTCGACTGTTCCGTTTCAGCTGTGACGAGGAGATTTTTTTGAACATTGTCAACCTGAACAAGGCGTGTGCTGAAAAAGATTTTACCCCCTCGGGAAATCTGACCGCCGGAAAACCCGACTGCAGTCTGGAGCTCTTGCGAAAAGTAGCAGAGGCGTTGTTCATCGTCGAACGGTCCGGTCGGGCGGTTGTGCTGCCCGCTGCTGATTTTGCCGGATCTGCTGATGGTGGTGAAATCAAAGGGATGATACTGCCGGCGCCCCTGGCGTCTTTGGGTGACCCGTCATTTTGTCATGATCATGGCATCCGTTTTCCTTATGTCGGCGGCTCCATGGCCAAGGGGATCAGTTCCGTGGCCATGGTCAAAGCGTTCGGCAATGCCGGGATGCTCGGTTTCTTCGGTTCGGCAGGTCTGCTCCTGGAGCAGGTCGAGCAGGCGATTGATCAACTTCAGGCCGAGGGTGACGACTTTCCTTTCGGCGTCAACCTGATTCATAGCCCTAACGAACCGGAACTGGAAGCCGCACTCGTCGATCTCTATATTCAAAAACAAGTCCGGCTGCTGGAAGCCTCTGCCTTTCTGGCTCTGACTCTGCCGATTGTGCGTTACCGCACTCATGGCATTTACCGGAATTCTGCCGGGCAGATCATCACTCCGAACCGGGTGATGGCAAAATTATCGCGTGAAGAGGTCGCCGCTAGATTTTTAGCGCCGCCGCCGGAGAAATTTTTACAGCAACTTGTTGCCGCTGGTGATTTGACCCCCGAACAGGCGGAACTGGCCGGGCAGGTGCCGATGGCGCAGGATGTCACTGTCGAGGCCGATTCGGGAGGGCATACCGATAATCGTCCGGCCCTGGCGCTTTTCCCGACGATTCTGGCGCAGAAAGAAGCAGCCCAGCAACAGTATGGATATCAGCAGCAGATAAGAGTCGGCCTTGGTGGCGGGATCGCGACACCCGCTTCGGCACTGGCCGCATTTTCCATGGGAGCTGCTTACCTGGTGACCGGGTCGGTCAATCAGGCGTGCGTTGAATCCGGCACCTGTGATGCGGTGCGGCAGATGCTGGCCGACACCCGTCAGGCGGATATCACGATGGCGCCGTCCGGTGACATGTTCGAAATGGGGGTCAAAGTTCAGGTCGTCAAGCGCGGGACCATGTTTCCAATCCGGGCCGCCAAGCTTTATGAACTCTATCGTGCCTGTCACAGCATCGAGGAAATCCCTGTCGTAGAACGGGAAAAACTAGAAAAAACTTTTTTCCGGGCTCCACTGACAACCATCTGGGAACAGACCCGCAATTACTTCGCGGTTCGCGACCCGCGACAGAACGAAAAAGCGGAACGTGACCCCAAGTATAAAATGGCGCTGATCTTTCGCTGGTATCTCGGACAGTCACCGGTTTGGGCGAATCAGGGAGATACGCTGCGAAAAATCGATTATCAGATCTGGTGCGGTCCGGCAATGGGGGCATTCAATGAGTGGGTCAGAGGCTCTTTTATGGAGTCGCCTGCTCAGCGTCAGGTGGTGACCGTGGCCTACAATATTCTTTTCGGTGCGGCCGTCATGCTGCGCGCCAATCAATTAAAACTGCAAGGGGGGAGTTTCGACCGAACCGCTCTGACCGCCCCGTTGGAAATTGATCAAATCAAGGAGTTTCTCAGTTGAAGAAGAACAGCGGAGAACAAATTAATCAGCCTGTCGTAGAATCGATTCCTCTGGCCATCGTCGGGATCGGCTGCCTTTACCCCAAGGCCGACAACGCCGGGACGTTCTGGTCCAATATCAAGTCCGGTGTTGATGCCATAACCCCCGTACCGGAGAGTCATTGGCGATCGGACGACTATTTCAACGAGGACCCGAAAACCCCCGACCACGTCTATGCTAAACATGGCGGATTCCTTTCTCCGGTCGATTTCAACCCGATGGAGTACGGCATCCTGCCGAATGCCCTGGAGGCAATCGACACTTCGCAACTGCTCGGCTTAGTGGCGGTCGATCAGGCGCTGCGGGATGCCGGCTATTCTGCGGAAAAAGATTTTGACCGGGAGCGGGTCAGCGTGATTCTGGGGGTCACCGGCAGCCTGGAGCTGGTTGTGCCGCTCGGTGCCCGGCTCGGCTATCCGCGCTGGCGGGAGGCGTTGAAGGATGCCGGGATCGCCGATGCGATTGCCGAAGATGTCGTACAGCGGATCGCCGACTCATACGTGCCGTGGCAGGAAAATTCTTTTCCCGGGCTGCTCGGTAACGTTGTCGCCGGCCGGATCAGCAAGCATTTTGATTTCGGTGGCACCAACTGTGTGGTTGATGCCGCCTGCGGCAGTTCTCTGGGGGCCTTGAATCTCGCGGCCATGGAGCTGGCCTCCGGAAAGTCTGACATGGTCATTTCGGGGGGGATCGACACCTTTAATGACATCTTCATGTATACCTGTTTCAGCAAAACCCCGGCCCTGTCGCCTTCGGGCCATGCCCGACCATTTGCGGATGACGCTGACGGGACCACCCTTGGCGAGGGTTTGGGGATTGTCGTGTTGAAGCGTCTCGCTGATGCCGAGCGCGATGGTGACCGGATCTACGCGGTGGTTAAAGGGGTTGGTTCATCGAGCGACGGGCGCGGCTCGGCGATTTACGAGCCGAATGCCGCCGGCCAACAGAAGGCGCTGCGGCGCGCCTACGAGCAGTGCGCTGTGAAGCCGGAGACAATCGAATTGATCGAAGCGCACGGTACCGGAACCAAGGTGGGAGATGCGGTTGAGGTGAGTGCCTTGCGCGAAGTGTTCGGCACGGCGGAAACCCCCTGGTGTGCTATCGGTTCGATCAAGTCACAGATCGGTCACACCAAAGCTGCCGCCGGGGCGGCCGGATTGATCAAGGCCGCGTTGTCGCTTTACTACAAAACCCTGCCGCCGACGATCAAGGTCAAGCAGCCCCA
>JAADGW010000248.1 GCA_013152145.1 Deltaproteobacteria bacterium | reverse complement strand
CTGACCAGCGGTCCGTGCAACAAGCTGCTCTGGAATCGGCGCAGCTCAAAAACGAATGTCGGCGTTCCCTGTGTCGGTTGTACCGATCCTGGTTTTCCGCAACCTTATCCATTCTTCGCGACGCCGAATATCGCTGATGTCCCGCTTGAACTGCCGGCCGGGGTCGATCGGGCACACTACCTGGCTTACAAGGGGATGGCGGCTGCCGCGGCCCCGGCGCGATTGAAGAAACGCAAAAATCTGATCTGAAAGTGTAAAAGAGATGACGGATAACGCACGTATGATAAAGGTTCCGTTCAACCGGGTCGAAGGCGATCTTGATATCCGGGTTGAAATCCGTGATGGCGTCGTTGTCGATGCCTGGGTTTCTGGAACCATGTTCCGCGGGTTTGAAGCGATGATGAAGGGACGAGGTCCTCTCGACGGATTGGTCATCACCCCGCGGATCTGCGGTATCTGCAGTACCAGCCACCTGCATGCGGCGGCATTGGCTCTCGACCAGTTGAGCGGGGTCGAGGTTCCGGCCGATGCCACCCGGCTGCGCAATGTTGTCCAGATTGCCGAGCACCTGCAGAGTGATATGCGCCATCTGTTTCTCATGTTTGCAGTCGATTTTGCTGACCCCTGTTATCAGGATCGTGGATTTTACTCACAGGCCAGGCAGCGTTATGCGCCTCTGCAGGGAGAAACGGCTGTCGACGTCGTACGTCAGACCCGGCGGATACTTGAGGTTGTCGCGATTATCGGCGGCCAGTGGCCCCATTCCTCGTTCATGGTTCCGGGCGGCATCGTTTCGGTTCCGAGTCGTTCCGATCTGCGTCAGTGTCGGCAGCTGGTACGCCAGTTCCGGCGCTGGTTCGAAACCCGGATCCTCGGTGGGCGTCTGGAGGACTGGCAGCAGCTGAAAACTGCCGGTGAACTTGAGGCCTGGTGCGACGAACCGCAGCGACAGGCGGCTGAATTGCCGCTGCTGATGCAGATCAGCAAAGAACTGGAGCTTGCCGCCAGCGGTGCCGGCCATGCAAATTTTCTCAGTTGTGGGAATCTGCCGCTGCCGGCCGACGAAGGGGTCGGACATCTGCTGTCGGCCGGAGTGCTCCTGCAGGGCGAAGTCCAGTCCTGGGATCCCCTGATGATCGCCGAGGAGGTTGGTTACAGCCGTTTTATCAGTGAGTCGACCGCCTCCCCACAGGTTGCCGGAACCCGCCCGCAACACGACAAACCGGAGGCTTATTCCTGGGTCAAAGCCCCGCGCTATCTGCACCAACCGGCCGAGACCGGACCGTTGGCCGAGCTGCTTATCGCCGGCCGGCCGTTGCTGTGCGACTGGGTCGATCGCTCCGGAATCTCAGTCTTCGCGCGTGAACTGGCCCGGCTGATGCGGACCGCGGAGCTGTTGCCGGTTATGGACCGCTGGTTACAGGAGGTTGATGAAACGGCTGAATTTTATCGCAATCCGGGTGAAATCACTGATGGCAGCGGCATCGGTCTGATTCAGGCCTCGCGGGGAGCTCTCGGCCACTGGGTGCGGGTTGAGGAGCGTAGGATCGTCCATTATCAGATCATCACTCCGACCGCCTGGAACGCCTCCCCGCGGGGTAACGCCGGAGAACGCGGGCCGCTGGAGCAGGCTTTGGTCGGAACTCCGGTCGCTGATGAACAGCACCCGATCGAACTCGGTCACATCGTCCGTTCTTTCGATCCCTGTCTGGTTTGCGCCGTACACTGCTTCCGCAACGGGGAGCCACGCAGCCGTCTGCGGATCGGTCTGCGTCAGTGAGGCGGATTATCTGTATCGGCACCCTGCTGGCTGCGGATGATGCCGCCGGACCGCTGATGTTCCGACGGCTGGCCCGGGAAGCGTTGCCTGAGGATGTCGAGCTGATCGATGGCGGCACCCGTGGTCTCGACCTGCTGCCGTTGTTCGATGGCGCGCAATCGGTCATTCTGATTGATCAGGTCGAGGGTTTTCTTTCCGCTCCGGGGGTGGTGCTGCTGCAGGAGGATGAACTGCTGCAGGCGACCGCGAAGCATTTTGATCATCAGGTCGGTCTCGGTTACCTGTTACAGATATTGCCGAGAGTCTGTGAGATTGCCGTGCCGGAGCTGTGCATGCTGGGAATTGAAGGATGTCTGAACGCGGAGAACGAAAAACTTTGTCTGGACCTGTTGCGTCGGCAGCTGAGCGCCTGACACGCAGCGAACAGCGCTCCAGCTACGAGGAACTGCTGGAAGAGAACCGCTTGTTGCGCACTGAGGTCGACGTGTCACGCCAGGCGGCGCAGCTCACTGCCGAGCTGGTTGTCGAGCAGATCACGAAAATCGAGGATAACTATCGTGATCTGGCGCAGGTCAACCTGGAGTTGCGCCAGGCGCTGGACGAAATCCGCACCCTGCGCGGTACCTTGCCGATCTGCGCACAATGTAAAAGTGTTCGCGATGATGCCGGTTACTGGAACCGGATTGAAAAATATCTGCAGGAGCACTCCGACGCCGACTTTACGCACGGCCTCTGCCCCGAGTGCGAAGAACAGCTCTATGGCGATCAGGAGTGGTTTCAGCGCCTCAAACGCCGGCGGGAAGCCCGGAAACCCGGTTGAGTAACTTCTGCATCATCGCCAGTGCCGCCCGGCGACCATCCGCTGCGGCGGTGACCACCAGGTCGGCCCCGCGGTAACAGTCGCCACCGGCGTAGATCTTCGGGTTGCTGGTGACGCCGCTGGCCGGATCGATTTTAACCCGCCCCCGCTGGTCGCATTCAACTCCCGCATCGAGCAGCCCGGGCAGGCCTTCCGGCTCGAAACCGAGAGCCGGAATAACCACATCAGCGGTAATCCAGCGGCGGCTGCCGGGGATGATCTCCACCCGCTGGCGGCCGTCCTCGTCTGCTTCTCCAAGTTGAGTTTTTTCCACTTCGATACCGAGCCGGTGGTTTTTTATGCGGATCTCGCGGGGGCTGAGGTTGAAACGGAACTCAACTCCTTCTTCGACCGCATTGTGATATTCCTTGCGACTGCCCGGCATGTTGGCCATGTCGCGCCGGTAGAGGCAGGAGACACTTTCGGCCCCGTCACGCATCGCGGTCCGCAGGCAATCCATGGCGGTATCACCGCCGCCGATGACCACCACCCGCTTGTCCCGCAGGTTGTACCTGGCGTCGACCTCTGCTCCGAAAATCTGGTGTTGTTTACAGGTCAGATACTCCATCGCCGGGATCACCTCCGGCAGCTCTTCGCCCTTGATTCCTGCCCGTTTGCCCTTGGTGGCGCCGATACCGACAAAGATTGCGGCGTACTTCTCCTGCAGGGTTTCCAGCTCGAGGGTTTCCCCGATCTCCTGTTGCAGGTGCAGGTCGAGGCCGGCTTTGCGCAGCAGCTTGAAGCGCCGGTCGATAAGTCCCTTATCCAGTTTGAAACCGGGGATACCGTAGGTCAGCAGCCCGCCGGGCCGTTCGGCGCGTTCATACATGTCGACCCCGATTCCGGCGCGTAACAGAAAGTGAGCACAGGAGATCCCGGCCGGTCCGGAGCCGATCACCGCGACTTTTGGTTCGTGACGGATGCCGGGGTAGGGCAGCTGCAGCCCGGCATTAAACGCCAGGTCGGTGATCGATGCTTCGATGGCACCGATGGTGATCGCGCCGTGGCCGTCGTTCAGGGTGCAGGCGCCTTCGCACAGGATTCCCTGTGGACAGACCCGGCCGAGGATTTCCGGGAACGGGGAGCTTTCGTTGGAGAGGAGAAAGGCGCGTTCCAGGTCGCGGGCGGCAATGGCTTCCAGCCATTGCGGAATATGATTCTGCAACGGGCAGCCGATTGTGGTGCAGAAGGGATCGCCGCACTGGACACAGCGTTCCGCCTGCTTGCGGACCTGTCGGTTATTGAAAAACCGGTAGATTTCCTCAAAGTTCTGCAGTCGCTCGGCGACATCGATTTTTTCCGGATCGCGGCGACTGGTTTCCAAAAAATTCTGCATATCACGTCTCCGAAGGCTGAGAGCTTCACACCATCTGCGGCGTTACCGCCACTTTTTGCCTCCTCGGCGTCGTTCACTACATCTGTGGGGCAAAAATCATTCGGTGCCTTGCATCTGGTGTAAATCGCTCACCCGTTGAGGGTTCTGTCGTGTTTTTTAGCTATTGACAGTTCAAATTTTTGCTGGTGTTCAAAAAAAATGATGGGTATTTATTTTGAACACCAATTGCTCAATCCCCTTCTTTCGGGTTCAGCGGGGCTCGCATATCTTTCGGTGTCACCATCCAGAAATAAGCCAGCTCTTCGCGGAAATCAGCGAGGATGCGTCTGGCTTTGGGGCTGCGGGTGCGGTTGTGGAAGCTGGTCAGGATTTTCTTCAGGTAGAGCTTCCCTTCGTTGTCATCGTCAACGTCGATCCGGCGGGCGATGACCAGCTCCTGGTTGAGCCGGTCGATGAACTTTTTCTCCCGGTCGTAAACAAAAGCAACACCGCCGGTCATCCCGGCAGCGAAGTTGATGCCGGTTTCGCCGAGTACCACCACGGTGCCGCCGGTCATGTATTCGCAGGCGTGATCGCCGGTTCCTTCGACGACCGCCAGGGCCCCGGAGTTACGGACGGCGAAACGTTCACCGGCGGTGCCGGAGACGAACAGTTTGCCGCCGGTGGCACCGTAGAGGCAGGTATTGCCGACCGCCGAAGCACCTTCCCGATAGATGGTCGGGGTGATGATAATCCGCCCGGCGTGCATCCCTTTGCCGACGTAATCGTTCCCGACGCCGGAGAGAAAAATATTGACGCCGCTCGCCAGAAACGCGCCGAGTGACTGTCCGGCGACCCCTTGCAGCTTGATGGTGATCGCTTCTTTCGCCAGCCCTTGATCTCCGTAATAACGGGCGATGACGCCGCTGATCAGGGTGCCGAAGCTGCGGTTGGTGTTGGCGATCCGGCGTTCAATGACGATCTCTTCACTCGGGTTTTTTATCACCGGCATAATCTCTTCGAGCAACTGCTTTTCAAAGCTGTTGTCATCGAAGGGTGGGTTCGGTTTCTGTTTGGTATTGATTCCGTCGACCTGTTGCAGAATTTTCGAGTAGTCGAACTTTTTCACCTGTGGATCTTCAAGTTGTTTGAGCAGGTCGCTACGGCCGATGACTTGAGCGAGCGATTTGAAACCGAGTTCGGCGAGAATCTCACGCACATCTTCGGCAATATTCTGCAGGTAGTTGACGACTTTTTCCACCGTGCCCCGGTAGTGAGCACGCAGGTTTTCGTCCTGGGTGGCGATGCCGACGGTACAGCGGTTGAGGTGGCAGACGCGCAGGAGTTTGCAGCCGAGGATCACCAGCAGCGGGGTTCCGAAGCCGAACTGCTCGGCGCCCAGCATCGCGGCTTTGACCACATCGCGGCCGATTTTCAGTCCACCGTCGGTCTGCAGGGTGACCAGCTCGCGCAGGTTGTTCGCCTTCAGGCTCAGGTGGGCCTCGGTCAGTCCCAGTTCCCAGGGGTTGCCGGCTGACTTGATCGAGCTGAAAGGAGCCGCACCGGTACCGCCGTCACCACCGGAGATGATGATCTTGTCAGCGTAGGCTTTGGCCACTCCCGCGGCAATCGTGCCGACCCCTTCGCTGGAGACCAGCTTGACGCTGATGGTTGCCTCCGGGTTGACCTGTTTTAAATCGAAAATCAACTGTGCCAGATCTTCGATCGAGTAGATGTCGTGATGCGGCGGCGGAGAAATCAGGGTGACGCCGGGGATGGTGAAGCGCAAGGTGGCAATCAACGGGGTGACTTTCTCCCCCGGAAGCTGTCCTCCTTCGCCCGGTTTGGCTCCCTGCGCCAGTTTGATCTGAATTTCTTCAGCACTGCGCAGATAGCCGGGGGTAACACCGAAGCGGCCCGAAGCGATCTGCTTGATTTTGCTGTTGCGCACGGTTTTGAAGCGGGCCGGGTCTTCACCGCCCTCACCGCAGTTGGAGTGGCCGCCGAGTCGGTTCATCGCTTCTGCCAGGGCCTGGTGTGCCTCAGGAGAGAGGGCACCGAGGGACATGGCGGCCGAATCAAACCGGCGGGTGATCGCTTCGACCGCTTCCACTTCCGCCAGTTCGATCGGCGGCTCCGGGCTGTTGAAGGTCAGGCCGTCGCGGATAAAACACAGCCCCCGGCGGTCGATCAGTTCGCGGAACTTCAGGTACTCGGCGCGGGTTCCGGCGGCGGCAAAACGATGGAGCTGAGTCACCACCCGGGAATTGAAATCATGATATTCAAAGCCCGGGTGATCGCGATAGAAACCGCCGATCGCCAACGGGTAAACCGGCAGCAGGATGTTTTCGGTAAAAACCTTACGATGGATTTTGTTGATCCGCGCTTCAATATCGCTGAAACTGAGACCGGGCAGCAGCGCGGCAGATCCGCTGAAGCAGCTGTCGACCAGTTGTTCGGCAAGGCCGATGACATCGAACAGCGCCGCATTGCGGTAGCTGGAGACGGTACTGATGCCCATTTTCGACATCACCTTGAGAATTCCCTTGGTCAGCGCGCTGTAGATGTTTTTCAGCTGCCGGCGGATATCCTTGGCGGCGGCAGCCTGCTTTTCGCAGAGCTGCAAGCCGGTGGCGTATAGCAGCCAGGGGTAGATCGCCACGGTGCCGTAGCCGATCAGGACACAGGCCGAATG
>JAADGW010000004.1 GCA_013152145.1 Deltaproteobacteria bacterium | reverse complement strand
CGGACGGGATTGAACCGCAGCAGATTTTTCGCGAGTTCGCGCAGGAAAAATTTCAGCTCGACTTGCGCCGTGAGTTGATTGATGATCCCGGTTGGCAGTATGAGTATGTTGATTATTTCGATGTTGTGACCCTCTGGGACACTCTGGAGCATGTTAATTTCCCGGCTGAAACCCTCAAGGCGGCTGGGCGGGTTCTCAAGCCGGGTGGGCTGCTGTTTCTCGATACCCCGTCGCGTGACAGCTTTTTTTACCGGGTCAGCGAGTGGTCGTATCGTTTCAGTCTGGGTAGCAAACCATTGTTTCTGAACAAATTCTACTCGCCGAAACCTTACCGCCATAAGCAGATTTTTACGCCGCCGCAACTGTGGACGCTGTTGGAAAACTCCGGGATCACGGTGATCGGCCGCTCCGCTTTTCATCATTCGAAACGCAAACTGGCGATCGCCGGACGGAAAAATTGACGGAGAGCCCCCTCGCTCACTGCTTCCGGCAATCAGCAGGTGGTTGCCTCAAAACCGCCCTCGATATATGGTAGGGTGGGCTGCTGGCGAATTCACCCGGCAGCGGTTAAACCGATTCATCTCAAACGCAAGCCTCATTCGCGATAAATAAAAACAGCAGTACATTTTATTCCCCCTGCAGCAAGTTCAGCCGACGCAACAAAATTATCTTTTTTCTGCTCCTTTTTTCCCGCTTTATTAGCGACGGGTCGCATATGCAGAGTCCCTCTTTACGCACCGTGCTGATTTTTCCTTATGTTGCCCTGGTCATTATCCTTGCGGTTGCCATCGGCGCCCTTTCCTACCAGACCGGCAGTCAGGCGGTTCTGACCGTATCGGAGTCTCTACTGGAGGAAACCGTCGGCCGTATCGGCCAGGCGATCGATCGACATGTGGTCGGTTCGGTCGCCACGCTGGAAGCGGCTTTTCCCAACGGCATGCCGGCTCCGGAAAAGATTGAAGACACGATTGGCGCTCTCCGTACCCGTTTCTGGATTGCAACCTCGCTGCATATCGACCCGAACAATTATGTCTATTACGGCAATCTGGAGGGGCAGGCCTTCGGCCTCTACCGATACTCCTATCAGCAGGGTGAACTGCGCATCAAATATCGAGCCGAGGACCATCGGAAACGCTACCGGATCGACGGCATCAACGGCATAGCGCGATATGAATCGACGGAAAAGGCGCTGTTTGATCCGCGCAAACGTCCCTGGTTTCAGGCGGCACAGTCCAGCAACAAGGATATCTGGACCTCGGTTTACATCGACTTCGGCACCCATGATCTGGTCGCAACACGGGCGCGACGGGTGCTGGGACCGAACGGGGAGCTACGAGGGGTGGTCGCGACGGATATGCCGCTGCGGGCGTTGAACGATTTTATCGGTCGACTCGATCTTTCCCCGAACGGGCTGGCGTTTATTATTGAGCCGAATGGAGAATTAATCGCTTCGTCCCGCAGCCCCAATGTCCGACCAAACGGCTGACGGCCGCAATGTCAGGATTAACGCTGCAGACAGCGGCTACCCATTGCTCACCGAGGTTTTTCTGCAGATTCAGCCCGACCTGTCGAAATTGACGGAAAACAATTCAACCAGAACTTTTTTCTTCACCGACCGCCGCGGTGATAAAATTCATGTTGCTTTCGCCATGTTTCGGGACAGTGCCGGCCTGCAATGGATCAACGTTGTCGCGCTGCCGGATCGCGATTTTATGGGTGAGATCAGTTCCAACGTCATGCGGACGGTTTTTCTCGGCGCCCTGGCGACCATCGCGGTTGTTTTTCTCGGCCTGTCGATCCTCAACTGGGTGACGGCCGACCTCAAACAGCTTTCAATCGCGGTCAACCAGGTCGGCAGCGGCTTTCTGGTCGAGCCGCTCACGGTCCGCCGCAATGATGAAATCGGCACACTGGTCAAAAGTTTTCAGGCGATGCAGTCCCGGTTGCAGACTGATCACCTGACGGGGCTTCCGAACCGCTACGCGTTTGAACAGAGCCTGCAGGCGGCCATTCAGCAGTCTCTGCAGACCGGCCAGCCTTTTGCCCTCATGTTTATCGATATTAATGATTTTAAGCAGATCAATGATCGTTTTGGCCATGACGTCGGTGATCAGGCCCTGATAGAACTTGCTTTGCGTCTGCGGACCCATGTCCGCCAGCATGATTCAGTCGCCCGCTATGCCGGCGATGAATTCGTTGTGTTGCTGGGGAATATCCACGGTAGTGAAGATCTGACCTCAATCAGGAGCAACATCGAAAACGCCCTCTCAACCCCCCTGCAGGCCACCGGCACGACCACAACCCGTCTGGGGGGAGCCATCGGCGTGGCCCATTTTCCCAGTGATGCCGACAATGCCGTCGATCTGCTGATTGTCGCCGACCGCAATATGTATCGGCACAAAGCCGAGCTCAAAGAAAAACAGCTGAGTTAGCGGACGGTTCCATTGCCATTGTTTCCGGCAGAGAGCGGCAGGCTACCATCTTCTCCTGACGAAGAGGGTGTTTCCGGTCGGGGATCCCTCTAATCTGCTGTTCTGAAAACAGCTCCATTCTCTTTCTGATGAAAAAAATGGTCCGCCGGATTTTTTTCTTAGCTTAAATCACGTCAGATTACAAACTGCTGATCTGCTGGATAAAATTGATAACCCCGGGATCACCGGAGAGTTGTGACGATGGCAGGAAAATACGTAACTATTCAGCGGCGCGCAGGATGACCTCGCGCTGCCTACTCCAAGGGCCGCATGAACCCATCCCTGGGGCTTGACTGTCGCCATCCAGGCGACAGACACCCTTGGAAGTGGGCACCCCGAGGCCATCCTGCTGAATAGTGACAAAAATACGTGAATTCGGGTTCTGCCGGTTATAAACCAGCGATCTGTACAGCAGAACAGTGAAATCCGTAAGACGCTGTTTTAGCGATAGCTTTTTGTTTTTTACAGTTGCGGTAAAAAATCACAGGAGTATACTCTGGCTAATGATAACCAATAGTTGTGAAATTAATCCACATCTATCATAGGAGAAAGCCATGAAGTGTCCTGTCTGCAACAATCACGAACATCAACAGATCAATCTGCATTCCGAACAGTTTGCGGAGGGTCTTCTGGAATGTGCCGTCTGCGGCACCAGCTGGTCGATCAACCACGGACTGTCGGAAGTCGTCAAAGATCCGAATGAACGGTCTTTTCTTTCCGCACTTTCTGAAACGGTTGAGGGGGATGATTACTGCTGGGCCTGCTGATCGCTGCTGCCGTCTGCCGACGGTTTATTTAGTACAACCGAACAGTGACGCAAGCGGTTATACTTGGTTCTCGGTATCATTCTCGAGCGTCAAGGAGCTTTTGCCATGAAGGTGATCGTCGATCTCTGTGTTGTCCCGTTAGGTGTCGGGGTCTCGGTATCAAAATATGTCGCTCTCTGCCAGCAGATTCTACAAGCGGCCGGGTTGAAGATCCAGATGCATGCTTACGGCACCAACATCGAAGGGGAATATGATCAGGTGTTTGCCGCCATCCGTGCCTGTCACGAACAGATTCACGCCGCGGGGGTGCCGCGCATCACGACCACCATCAAGCTGGGCAGCCGCGTGGACCGCGAACAGACCATGGAAGACAAGCTGCGTAGCGTCGCCGAAAAACTGAGCTGAACTCCGGGGTTAACCGGTATGGCGGAGGTGGAAGGGCGACGCAAACGGCGTCAGTCGAAATTGAGATGTCCCTGCGGCGCGGACGCAAACTGGTAGTTGGCCTTGCCCTTGCTTTTGGCTCGATACATCGCCTGGTCGGCTTTTCTCAGCAACTCCTGGCCGTTGATGCCGTCTTCCGGATAGAGACTGATGCCGATACTGGCGCTGATCTGTTGCTGATAGCTGTCATGGCGCAACTCGTGTACCAGCGTGTTGCAGATCCGCTCCGCCATGGTTTCGACCATCTCGATCGATTCGACCTCTTCCAGCAGCACCAGGAACTCATCGCCTCCCATCCGTGCGACGGTATCAGCTTCCCTGACACAGCTGCGCAGTCGGCTGGCCACATCAATCAACAGCAGATCGCCGAAATCGTGTCCGAGGTTGTCGTTGACATCCTTGAAATGATCCAGGTCGAGAAAAAACAGAGCCACCTGCTTTCTGCTCCGCGGCGCTTTGCTCAATGCCTGTTTGAGGCGGTCTTCAAACAGCAGCCGATTCGGCAGGTCGGTCAGGCTGTCGTGATGGGCCAGATGCTGCAGGCGCTTTTCATTTTCGCTCAACAGCCGCTCAGCCTGCTGCCGCTCGGTAATATCCCGGGAAACCTCAATCACCGCGCGCAGGCTGCCGCTGTATCGTAGAGCGGTGAGACGTTCAGCTCGACAATCCGCGACTGCCGGTTTTTGAGATGGTTATGGATGACGGTCACCGGCTGACCGGTTTCCTGAACCTGCCGGATCGGGCAGGGATGATCTTCCCCGTTGCAGGGAACTGCCGAGGCGTGCGACAGCTGATGGCAGGACAATGCTTTCGGTGACGACAGGCGGAGACCGGCCTGTTCGCGGGCCACCCTGTTCATCTGCAGGATCTGGAAATCAAAATCGATCACCATCAGCGGGTCGGAAACCCCGTCTATCACCGATTGCAGGAACGCATTCCGTTCCGCGATTTTTCGTTCGGCGTTTTTTCGCTCATTGATATCGCGCACGATCGAGCAAATCAGCGAACGGCCTTTAACGATGATCGGGCTGCTCTGAATTTCAACCTGCCGTTCCTCACCGTCGGCCAGCTTGTGGACCAGCTCAAACTGCTGCAGCTGCCGCGCTTCGATCTGATCGATCGTGGTCTGTATCTGCTGTTCACTCAGACCGTTAAGCTGCCCGATCTTCATCCCCTGCATGGTTTCTCGCGGGTAGTGGTAGAAGGAACAGGCCGCTGGATTGGCATCGACGATCTCGGCAGTTTTCGGGTCGATCAACAGCATGATCGCCTGAGTTTCTTCAAACAGCACGTGATATTGCTGCTGTCGCTCGCGTAACTCGATTTCAACCCGCTGTCGTTCGATCAACTCATCTTCCAGCTGCCGGTTTTTCTCTGCCAGTTGCCGGGTTTTCCGCTTGACCTGTTGGCGGGTCCAGATGGTGGCCGGTAACAGCAGACACAAGAACGCGATAAGAGTATAGATGACACCCTTCAGCCAGGACGGTACACGGCGTGGCATTTCTTCCCCCAGCCATTCCTCCAGCAGCTGGTAATAGGTCGAATCGGTGGTCTGCTGCCAGGTTGCCAGGCTGCGATCAAACTGTGCTTTGATGCCGGCAGGGGCAAACGGGGAAAAGGCCGGGCGGACCTGAACCGGCTTGATCATGATCGACGAGGGCAGCAGATTGAACTTCTGACGTTGTTTGATACCGAAGATCCGGTCCACCATTGCGGCATCAACTTCGCCGCGCGCAAGCTTGGTGAAGGCCTCCTGGTAACTTGAAACCTCGATAAAATTGATGTTTATGCCGAAGTTTTCGGCCACCTGCACCAGCCCCTGGGCACCGGTAAAATAGACATCCCCGGAGAGAACCGCGAGTTTCTTGCCCTCCAGCTGCAGGATCGAATCGTAGTTTTTGCCGGGCCGTTGGTAGACCTGTCCCCAGCTGTTAAAAACAGTTTCTTCGGCAAAACGGTAGCTTTTTGCCCGTTCCTCGGTGTAGGCGATCGCCGGGAGAATATCGATCTGTCCGTTTTCAAGCTTTTCCAGGCATTGCTGCCATTGACAGGGGACAATGGTGAGGGTCCAGCGGTTTTCTTCGGCCATCTGCTGGAGAAGGTTGGGGAGCAGGCCGTCAGCACGACCGGCGGCATCAATAAAG
Source organism: Deltaproteobacteria bacterium (assembly GCA_013152145.1). Lineage (GTDB taxonomy): Bacteria > Desulfobacterota > Desulfuromonadia > Desulfuromonadales > Geopsychrobacteraceae > Malonomonas. The sequence continues at coordinate 5,141 of JAADGW010000004.1, read as the reverse complement.
GTCAGCGGTGGATTGTTGTCGACGCCGATCCGAACCTCAGCCGCAAAGACCTGGGAGGTCAGATAAAATATAAAAATAAGCGGGAGGAGAAAGGCAGTCCAGCGCAACAGAGCCCCCTGAGTGATGGCACGAACAAATTAAATAGAAGACAGGCACCGCTTGATTATTTCACGATAAAAACAGTGGTCTTTATTATGCCGTATCCCGCTCGCAGAAATCAACGCCGACGCTGCAGATTGGATAACTCATTTTTCAGCTTGTGGTAGCTCTCCAGTCGAAGCGCACTCACTTCTTTTCGGGCGACCGCCGCCAACACCGCGCAGTCCGGCTCCGCCTTGTGGGCACAGTCACTGAAGCGACAGGCTGTTGCCAGCGTTTCAATGTCGGTGAACGACTCGGCAAGGTCCTCCTCTTCACCCCAGAGGTGCAGCTCGCGCATGCCGGGGTTATCCATCAGGATGCCGCCCTGCGGCAGCAGGAACAGCTCCCGGTGCGTCGTGGTGTGACGGCCCTTGCCGAGGGTCTCACTCAGCGCACCGACTTTCTGTCGTTCTTCACCGAGCAGGCCGTTGAGGATGGTCGATTTGCCGACCCCGGAGGAACCGAGCATCGCCAGCGTCCGGCCGGGACGCAGATAATCGAACAGAAAATTGAGCTGCTCCGGTACCAGTGCGCTGCAACTGTGCACTGGGGCTCCCGCCGCAATCTGCTCCACCTGTGCTTTACAGAGGCCTGGATCGGGACAGAGATCGGTCTTGTTCAGCAGCACCAGCGCCTCGGCGCCACTGCCGCTGACCAGCGTCAGATAACGCTCGATGCGACGCAGATTAAAGTCCCGATCAAGGCCGCTGACGATCAGCACCAGGTCGACATTGGCGGCGATCACCTGCTGCTCGACCCGCTCGCGGCCTTTTCCCTTGCGCCGCCCCGGGAGGTTCCGGGCGAAGAAACTTTTGCGCGTCAACAACGCATGGATCAGACCGCGCTGATCCGGTTGCGGCTCGACCGCAACCCAGTCACCGACCACCGGCAGATCAGCCCGCCCACCGGCCTGATGACGCATCTTGCCGGCAAAACGAACCGTCAGTTCACCGCTGGGCGTCCAAACCCGAAAATAGTTTTTCTCACCCCGGATCACCCGCGCCGGCAGGTAACCACGCTCAGCCCAAAGGACAAAACTATCCGCAAAAAAAGGGCTCCAGCCCCAATCCTCAAGTGTCATAGCGGCAAGGGTAACACGAAAACCACTCCGGTCATACCGACCAGAGCAGAATGAAGCCCCAACCGCACAATAACAAGCCGGCCCGTAAAACAAAGATCTCGGGCTGATGACCGGTATCTGCCAGCCATTATTGCCGAATCCAGAGAGCAAATAACACGACCGGTCGGTTCAGTCTTGCTTCTGCCGTAACTCTTCCTGCCCCCGTTGTCGGTAGGCATTGGCGATGCCGCCCCCCGCGGTTTCCCGGTAGAGGGGGGGCAGGGCCTGCCCGGTTTCTTTCATCACCCGCACGATTTCGTCAAAAGTAATCTTGTGCTCACCACCGGAAAGCAGGGCAAAGTGGCAGCAGCTCAGCGCCCGGGTTGCTGCGTGGGCGTTACGTTCGATGCAGGGGATCTGGACCAGTCCGTTGACCGGATCACAGGTCAGCCCGAGGTGGTGTTCCAACCCCATTTCCGCGGCGTATTCCACTTGTTGCGGGCTGCCGCCGTGGAGCAGGGTGGCGGCTGCGGCGGCCATGGCGCAGGCGGTGCCGATCTCCCCCTGACAACCGACCTCGGCCCCGGAGATTGAGGCGTTATGTTTAACCAGATTGCCGATCAGCCCGGCCGTGGCCAGGGCGCGGAGGATTTCTTCATGATCGCAGCTCAGGGTTTCCTGCAGGTAGCGGAGGACTGCCGGGACGACGCCGCTGGCACCGCAGGTGGGGGCGGTAACGATTCTCCCGCCGCCGGCATTCTCTTCCGAAACTGCCAGGGCGTAGGCCCAGATCTGTGCGCTTTTCTTCAGGTCGGTGCCGTAAATGGTGCTTTTACGTTGAAAATCATGGGCTTTGCGGCCGAGACCGAGGCCGCCGGGCAGTACCCCGACCTGCTGTAGACCCCGGTCGATGGCGGCATTCATCACCTGCCAGACGTCAGCTAGATAACTATGAATTGCCTCATCTTCATAACGGTAAACAAATTCCCAGAAACGTTCTCCGGTTTTTTCGACATGTTCCAGCAGCCTTGTCATATTGGTCAGCGGGTAGACGAGGTGGGGCTGCGTTACTCCGCTGTCATCGAGCAGTGCTCCCCCACCGATACTGTAAACTTCCCAGTCGGCGATAGTTTTTCCCTGCGCGGTGAGGGCTTCGAAACGCATGCCGTTGGGATGCCGGGGCAATTGCTGTTGCGGTTTCCAGAGAATTTCGAGGGGGGCGGCTCCGAACTCATCGATCAGGGCCTTGTCGGTAAAGTGTCCCTGACCGGTGGCGGCCAAGCTGCCGAACAGGCTGACCCGGTAGCCGTCAGCCTCCGGCTGCTGAGCCAGAAAGAGGGCTGCGGCCTTGCGTGGGGCCATGGTGTGGCTGCTGGAAGGGCCGGTGCCGATACGGTAGAGCTCTTTGATTGATTCCATAGGATGCTGTCGCCTCACTGGGGTGGAGAGTGCTCCGTCAGTTTAGCACAGCGACAGCCAGTCAGCGAGTGTCGCTGCCTGGCCGCCGGGGTCATGATGAGGTTTGCAGTCGTGTACAGATGTTTTCCAGCAGCGGTCGGTAGGCCGGTAGCGCCAGCAGGGTTTCCCGGCGCGACAGCGCCCGCGGAATTTCCAGGTCAAATGGAATCCGGCCGATGATCTCGCCGCCACATGCTGTGACTGTTGTTTCGATCTGTTTCCCCAGTTCGGGATCGACGCCGGTTTTGTTAACCAGCACCAGATGGGGAATCCGAAAGCGCGCCATCAGCTGGGCCAGGCGCTGGTAATCAGACAGGCCGCTGAGACTTTCTTCGACGACAGCGAGCACCATGTCGACGCCGGTGAGACTGGCAATCGCCTGACAACTGGTACCCGGCGGGCCGTCGATAAGGATCAGGTCGAGACCTTCCTCGGCGGCGACTTTTCTGGCCAGTTCACGAATGTTGGCGATCAGTTTGCCGCTGTTATCTTCACCGGGGATCAGCTCGGCGTGGAGCAGAAAACCGTTCTCCAGCCGGCTGAGGTACTGGGTTCCAGCGCGATGCGGAATCATGCTGATAGATTGTGCCGGGCAGATCCAGAAACAGGCTGCACAGCCCTCACAGTCATCTGTCACCAGGAACTTTCTTTGTTCGTCCTGCCGGATGGCGGCAAACGCGCAGATTTCGGCGCAGCGACCGCAGGCCGTGCAGGATTCTGTGCTGATCTGTGCGACCTCCGTTCCGTAGTAGCCGCTTTCCGAGAGTTTCTGAGCGGTCAATAAAATCGGCAGGTTTGAGGCATTGACATCAGCATCGACGGCAACGACCTGCGGCAGCAGGTTCAGCAGGGCGGCGGTGACAGAGGTTTTTCCGGCCCCACCCTTGCCGCTCATGACGGAAATCTGGCGAATCATTCTGTCCCCGTTTTTCTGGTCAGAGCCTGCTGTAGCAGGCGATAGATCTTCGGGTCGCTCTGGCTGAGGATTTCTCCGGCCAGCAGGCTTTTGTGATGTTCGATCTTCAATGGAATCGATGCCGCCGGCGTCAGCCCCTGTTCGGCCAGGACAGCGGTCAGTGGCCCATCGTCCTGAGACTTGTTGGCAATGATCAACAGCGGCTTGTTCAGGTTTTTGAGGATTTTCAGCGTCTGCAGCATGTCGTGAATACCGAATGGTGTCGGTTCAACAACCAGTATCACCAGCTCGGCGGGCTTGATCGCGGCGACCGCAGTACAGGAGTTTCCCGGGGGGCCATCGATAACCGCCGGTTTCTGCGGGTCGATCTGCCGGACAATCCTTTGTATCAGTGCCGTGGCGCGAGTTGAACCGATCCGCAGATCACCGATAATCGCCCGGGCTCCGGTTCTACTGGAATCGCCGCTGCGCACACTGCCGATGGCGGCCGGTTTGTAGCTGATTGCCCCTTGCGGACAGACCTCTCGGCAGAGGTTGCAACTGTGGCAGAGACTGTCGTTCAGATAGACCCGATCGGCCAGCTTGTAAAGTGCGTTAAAACGGCATTCCCTGGCACAAGCCCCACAGGCGTTACAGAGTGATTTGTCGATTTTCGGCTGAGGTTGAAAAACCGTTTCGGTCTGCCAGTTTTCGGGTTGCAGGAAATACTCACCATTGGGCGCATCGACATCCAGATCGTAATAGTCTGCCTGCAATATGTGGGCAAGTGACGTGGCAATAGTGGTTTTACCGGCTCCACCCTTGCCGCTGACGATGGAAATAATCAAGGTCAGGCTCCGCCGCCGCAGACCTGATCCTGACGGATCGGACTGAGCTGTCCCTGCAGATAGGCGTTCACCGTTTCCTGAACGGTATTCCCCTGCCCGGAGCAGACCTCAATCCCCTCCTGCTGGAAGCCGGCCAATGGACGGCCGCCAATACCGGCGACAACAACCTTATCGACATCCCAGCCTTTGAGCAGCCTCACCGGAACCGAACAGCCGCCGACAACGTGACCGCCGTTCTGCATACACTGAACAGCAACGACGTCATGGTCGGCAATATCGACCAGGGTGTAGTAAGCGCATTTACCAAAATGGCCAGAGCGGGTTGCCGTCAGGCCGTCGGCCGTATCGGAGGGGATGGCCATCCGAACGGCACCGGCGGCGACCGGTCTGGACGGGGGAATTTCCAGGTCTGCTTGCGGACTGTCGGCTCGGGCAACCAGAGCTTCGCGCATAGCCGAGGAAAGGACTTCTTCGACAGTTCCACTGGTCTCTTCGACAAATTTTATGCCAGCTTTTTCCAAGGCCTCGGCGGCTTTTGGCCCGACCTTTCCAGTGTAGACAATTTCAACCTTTTCTTCTGACAGCAATTGGGCGGCGCTGGCCCCGGCCCCGTTGCCGGCGGCAACTCCTTTGGCGTTGTCGAAGGCGTAAACCTCCATGGTTTCGGAATTGGCAATCATGAAAAAAGGAGCCCGCCCGAAACGGGAATCTACCGGTGAGTCCATGCGCCCTTCTTGGG
>JAADGW010000240.1 GCA_013152145.1 Deltaproteobacteria bacterium | reverse complement strand
GCATCATCGCCCGCTGCGACAGATCGCCGATAATTGCGATCATGTCGCCGGCCAGAAAAACAAAATCGGCCGGAGGATTGGGGATAAAGTCGCCCTCCCGCAAAACCCCGACGATCGAAGCGCCGGCGGACTGTCGGATGTCGAGATCACGCAAACTTTTCCCGACCCAGAAACTTTCCGCCTCTAATTGTTCCCAGCTCAACTCAAGTAATTCACGAGCATTTTTCAATAATCGGATATCCCGGGTTCCCTTCCGATTCTCAGCATCGGAATGATAATGATCGCGACGGACCGAATCGGTAAAGCGTTGAATAATCGGAATCGGGATATTCAGATTGAGTAGTGCCTGTCGGGCGATTTCGAGCCCGGCTTCCAACTCCGGTAGAATCACCATGTAAACACCATCCTCATACAGAGCTGCCATCTGCTCAACCCCTTCAGCGCGGACAACAATATTCAGCGCAGGATGATGCTGGTGGACATAGCGGACAATGGTTTCGGTGGTGGTGATATGCGGAATGGTGATTAACAGCTGCTGTGCCTTGTCCAGATTGGCAACTTCAAGGATCATCCTGACTGGCATCGCCATAAATCGCTGGATAACCGCAGGCTTTGCAGGTATCAATCAAGCGGTGACTCATCTCAATAATCACGAAGCGAACGTCAAGTTGTTTCAGGACCTGCGCAACATGCTGGCCGACCCGTCCACCACCGGCGATAACGATATGGTCATGCAGACCATCCTGCGGCAGGTTGACCGTTTCCAGTGCATCAGTTTTTAACCAGCGACGTTTCAAACGGTAAAGCGGTGCGGTCAAACCGGACACCAGCGGCGTCATCAGCATACTGAAAATTGTTGCTGAAAGGATGTAAGAGTATTGTTCCGGGTTGAGAAAACCCCCGGCTAAACCGACCTGCCCGAGGACAAAAGAGAATTCCCCGATCTGAAACATCCCCAGACCGACCGCCAGGGGAACGATGTTGCCGTAACCGAAACTGCGGACAATCCCGGCCAGCAGAAGCCCTTTGCCGACGGTGATCAACAGCACCAACTGCAGAACTCCCACATAATTGGCGAACAGAAAATGCGGTTCAAGCAACATCCCCACCGAGGTAAAAAACAGCAGCCCGAACAGGTCGCGCAGGGGAATAATGTCACTGAGCGCCTGATGGCCGTAATCCGACTCGCTTAACACCATGCCTGCGACAAATGCACCGAAAGCAAACGAGAGGCCTACCAGATAGGTCGCGTAACCGATCCCGAGGCCGATGGCGGTAATCGTCAGGACAAACAGTTCGCGCGAATTCCAACGAGCGACAATCGCCAGTAACCAGGGAAGCAAACGGGTACCGATGAGAAACATCAGCAGCAGAAAAACCGTAGATTTGACCGCAGCAATACCGAGCAACGGCAGGCCGGCGGCGGGATCTGAGAGTTGCGGCAGCAGGATCATCAGCGGAACAACCGCCAGGTCCTGCACAATCAGAATACCGATCATCACCCGGCTGGAGAGTGTTCCCATCATGCCCTGGTTCATCAGGGTTTTGAGAATCACCATGGTGCTCGACAGGGAGGCGATTCCCCCCAACCACATCGAAGGAGCGGTTTCCCAGCCAAGCCAGCGACCGATCAGGAAACCATAACCGATGGTCAACAGGATTTGCAGTGACCCACCGATCAATGCCACATATTTAACCGGCTTCAGCTCCTTGAGGGAGAATTCCAGCCCGAGAGCGAACAACAACAGAGCAACACCGATTTCCGCCAGTTTTTCAACGTCGTGAGCATCGGCAATCACCCCGCCGGTCAGGGGACCGATCAGCACACCGGCCAGGATATACCCCAGAATCAGCGGTTGACGGCATTTTTGCGCAAGCAGTCCGCCGCACAGTGCAGCGACCACAATAATGACGATATCAGCAGCAATCCCCATGTGTTATCCACCAAACAGAAGCCAGAGCAAAGGAACAATCAATGCGGTCGCCAGACCGTTCAAGCCGATCGCCAGCCCGGCGATTGCTCCGGCAAAACGATCCTCACCGAGTAAGCGGGCTGTGCCGATCCCGTGTGATGCGGTTCCGACCGCCAAGCCGAGGGCGGCTCTGGAGCGGATACCGACCAACCGACAGAACTCCGGACCGCAAATTGCGCCGAGACAACCGGTCAGCACCACCAAGGCGGCGGTCAGCGGCACAATACCGCCGATCTTTGCCGAGATCCCGATGGCGATCGGCGTGGTGACCGACTTCGGCACCAGGGACAGAACGACTCTATGACTGCCGCCGAGCAGCCAGGTGATTCCGGCCGCCGAAACAATCGATGAGAGCGCCCCGGCGACAATCCCGAGCAGGATCGGCAATTTGCGTTTGAGGATTTCCTGCCGCCGCTGATAGAGCGGTACCGCCAGTGCGACCACCGACGGACCGAGCAGAAACAGGATCATCCGACCGCCGTTGTTGTAATCCTGATACGGGATATGACACAGTTTCAGCAGCAGGATAATGCTGACAATCGACACGGCAACCGGATTAAAAAGGATGAAACCCGTTCGGCGATAGAGCAGCTCGGCGAGACGATAGATCAGCAGAGTCAACGCAATGCCGAACAGCGGAGAAGTCAGCAATTCGCTCATGACTCGGATTCCCCGTGTTTGTCGAGGAGTTTTTCTGTCCAGCCGGTGACCGCCATCACCACAAACGTACTGATGACGGTCCCGGCGACAATCGGCAGCCATTCGCGGCTGATCAGATCAAAATAGAGCATCACCCCGACTCCGGCCGGGACGAAAAACATTGCCATATAAGATAACAGCAGCTCCGCCGCTTCCTGCAACCACTCGAGCTTGACCCAACCGACCGACAACGCCAGCAGCATTAATGCCATGCCGATAACATTTCCGGGAATCGGCAAGGCAAGCAGGGCCGACAGCCCTTCACCAATAAACTGAAACACCAGCAGCAGTACCATCCCCTGCAACATAAATTCTCCTTCGGGCAACAGCGAAGCGATGGATGGCCTCGCGCTGCCCACTCCAAGGGCCGCATGAACCCATCCGTGGGGCTTGACTGTCGCCATCCAGGCGACAGACACCCTTGGAGTGGGCACCCCGAGGCCATCCTGCTGAATAGTTACCAGTGAACAGGGATTATTTCAAGCCGTCAATCACAGCCTTCACCTCATCGCGGATCTGTTTGGCTGAAGGGTTTTTCTCCAGCTTCAAAAACTGCTGAAAATTATCGACCGCAGCTTGCGTGCGGTCCAGATCCATGTAGATGTAACCAAGCGTCAAATAAGCGAGTGCCAGCCCGGCATCCAGTTCCAGAGCTTTACAGCAGGCTTCTTCCGCTTGCGGCAGTTGCTCGGTTTCATAATAGAGATCGGCAAGGTTCAGATAGGTCTGTGGTTCTTCCGGATCAATTTCCAGCGCGCGCAGATAACAATCCAGCGCCTGCCGGTCATCCCCTCCGGCGATACAGATATCCCCCAGGGCATTCAACGCTAAAACCGATTCGGGCTCGTATTGCAACGCCTCGCGACAGGTCTGCTCGGCGCTGTCGAGTTTATCAGCATCCAGCTCCAGCAACGCCTGGTTGACCCTGGCGTCAATCTGTTCGGGATCAATCTCGATAATCCTCCGGTAAGCCTGCAACGCGGCAGCAACCTTCTCTTCTTCCAGGTCTATATCGGCAGAGAGATACAGCAGATCAACATTGTCCTTATCCGTTTCAAGACCGGCCGTGACACTTTTTTGGGCCTGTGACAACTGATTTTCTTCCAGCTGTGCTTCGGCCAGCAGCAGCCAGGCCTCGGGAGTTTGTTTAAGCTTGATCGCTTCCCGCAGCTGCTGTAACGCGCTCCGACTGTCATCCTCCTCCAGGGCACGCCGGCCTCTATCGAGCAGATCCTCAAATATCATCAATAAGCCTCCTAAAGATTTTTACGCCGCACGACTTCAACGCGGAAACCGTCCGGATCGGTAACAAAATAGAACATCGGCTGGCCGGCGCTCAAGCCTTTGAGCGGTGTGATCTCCAAACCCATCTCTGCATGCCGCTTATGCGATGCTTCAAGATCGGTGACAGCAACCGCCAGGTGTGAATAACCGTTGCCGATCACATAAGGCTCCTGCTGATCATAATTATAGGTCAACTCGAGCTCAAAAGGCAGCTCGGCTGAGGTCATGTAGCTGAGCGTAAAACGCCCTTCGGGAAAATCCTTTTTTCGTGACACCGTAAAACCGAACGCCTGGCGATAAAAATTTTCACTGGCATCAAGATCCATGACGCGATAACAGATATGAATCATCGGGTATTCCATTTGTACACCTCCTGCGGATGAGAGTCGTGTCCGATTGACTTTGATATTTCAGCTCTTTATAGTGGCCGATCATGAGAGCTATTTTTATTGCCGATGCCCACCTGCGCCAGCCACAGGATTATAATTACCAACACCTGCTTGAGTTTCTCGATCGACAGCAGGATCTCGACGGGCTGTTTCTCCTCGGTGATATCTTCGAGTTCTGGCTCGGCTATAAACACCTGGTTTTTTCCGCCTACATCCCGCTGCTGGAAAAGCTGCGGCAGCTCTCGGAAGCGGGAACCCAGCTCTATTTCGTTGAAGGGAACCACGATTTTCATCTCGGCCCCTACTTCACAGAAACCCTGAAATGTACTCTGATCACCGATCAGCAGCGGGTTGACTGGGATGGAAGAAAACTGCTGCTTTCCCACGGCGACCTGCTCAACCCGAGTAAAAACTACCAACGGCTGCGCAGATTCTGGCGTAGCGCACCGATCCATTTCCTGAGCAGAATCATTCATCCCGACCCGGTCTGGGCCTTGGCCATCTGGCTGAGCGACCAGAGTCGCAAAAAGAAATCCAACAACGGCAGCTGGGATCCTTCTCCGCTGCTGCGCACTTACGCCGAAACCGAGTTGGCCAGATCGGCGGATACGATTCTCTGCGGTCATTTTCATCAACCCCTGATGAGCGAATATCAGGGCAAGCAGATTGTCTCGGTCGGTGATTGGATTGAGCAGTTCTCTTATGCTGAAATGATCGACGGAAAAATTGAGTTGAAAAGCTACCCGGCCGAAACCGTCTCCTGACTATCCGCTCCCCCCGGTCGACTGCGGTTCTCGCGCTGCTGGCAGCTGAGAACCATATCGCGCAACGTCATCCCGGCCAACCCCTCTTCGATCAGAGCTGCAAGCTTTTCGCAGGTTTCAATGGTCACCAGGGTTTGCGGCTGCGGGGAGAGATACAGAATTTCTTCTCCTTTGCTGCGCATGGTTTGCAGAATTTCAGCCAGCGGCAAATTCTCGGCAGACCGACCCAACTGGTATCGGTGCTGTCCGGTCCGGCTGCAGAGCTCCGTGACAAAACCGATCTCTACCAGCTGCCGCAGGAGACTTCGACAGAGCCGCGCAGGGAGGGACAGCCGTGTAGCCAGCTGTTCCTGGCTCAGCGCAGTTTCACCACGGGAAAAACGATCGGCCAAGGTGACCAGCAGCAGCAGGGCAACTTGTTCATAGCAGTTGCGGCTGACCTCCGAGCCGCGCAAGTCGCGCCCGCCGACCCGCAGATTCTGTTTGGCATAGGTCACTCCAAGCCCGAACAACACAATCACCCAGGAGAGATAAAGCCAGATCATAAAAATCGGCAGGGCCGCCATGGTCCCGTAAATCGCATTATATTTGGCGACACCGACCTGGAAGTTCACATACGCCCACTGCGCCAACTGCCAGAGAGTGCCGCCGACCACGCCGCCGATAAATGCCGGCCGCCACTCGACCTTGATGTTCGACATGAAGACGTAAAGACCGGTAAAAGCCAACCACATGAAGACAAACGGCGCCACCTTGAACAACAGCAGGGTCAGGCTGCCGACCAGTTGCAGTTCGAGCAGCTTCTGCACCAGACTATTGCTGGCCAGGCTGGAGGTCATGGAGATCGCCGAGATGATCAACACCGGCCCGACCAGAATGACCGACAGGTAGTCGGCAAAGCGCCGCAGCAGAGGACGCATTTCACGCACGCCCCAGACATAATTGAACGTTTTCTCGACGTTGGTGAGCAGCGAAATCACCGCAACCAGCAGAAAAACCAGACCAATGGTGCCCATCTTGCCGACCTGGGTATTATTGATATAGCCGAGAATCGCCTGCACCGCCTGCCCGTCACCGACGTTGAGCCGCTCCATGATCAACGGTTCCAGCAGGTTCTGTACCCCGAATGCCTTCAGCAGGGCAAAAGTGAGCGCCAGCAGCGGAACAATCGAGAGCATGGTGTAATAGGTCAAGGCGGCAGCACGCAGCAGGCTCTGATTGATGTCGAAATCACGGAAGACCAGCACCACCGTCTGGGCCTGGCGCAGCAGCACCCGCTGCAAACGGGTCAGCTCATTGGGATTCTGCTCCCAGAGCAGGAACTTGATTTTCTGGCGCAGGGTTTTCTGCGGCAGACGGGGCTCTGACATCCTCACTCCTGAAGTAAGCCGATCAATCGTTCCTTAATTCTACCGTCTCAACCGGCAAACCGAAAGCGCTCACAGCAGCAGAAAACAGCCGACTGTCGCCAACCAAGACGATCTGTAACTGCTTGGGATGAAAATACTTTCGCGCAACCCGTTGCACATCGGCGACCGTCACCGCCGCCACCTTCTGCCGATAGGTTTCCAGATAATCCGGCGGGTAAGCAAAAAAATCGAGGCGGAGCTTACGGCTGACAATCGAATGGGTGTCATTAAACGCAAAGATGAATGAATTGATCAGACTCCGCTTTGCCAACTCCAGTTCCGCGGCGGAGACCGGTTTATCCCGCATCAGTGCTATCGCCTGGCGCATCAGCGTGACCACCTCGGCCGTCGTTGCACACTTGGTTTCACTGCCGGCGACAAACAGTCCCGGCAACCGGCGACCGACCTGAAAATAGGAGTAAACCGAATACGCCAGACCGCGGTTGGAGCGAATTTCACGCATCATCCGCGAGTTGAAACCACCACCACCGAGGATGAAATTGGCCACCCGCAAAGCGAACAGATCGGGATTATCCTTGTCGATACCCGGTTGTCCGAGCAGGATACTGCTCTGTGAGATATCCTTGTCCGCAATGATAATCCGCGCTGTCGGTGGCGGCGGTAGCGGCGGCAGTGCCTGCCCGGCAATTTCAACGGCCGGCCAATCAGCAAAGTTCTGTTTCAGCAGCGTCAGCAGCTGTTGCTGTTTGACGTCCCCGGACACGGCAATCCAGACATTGTTCGGATGCAGATAACGCTGTTGTAACTGCAGCAGATCATCGCGACTGAAAGATCTGACGACCTCCGCCTGTGGAAAGCTGCCGAAGGGATGATGCGGGTAGACCGCCTCGGCAAGCAGGCGCGAGGCGATCGAGCTGGGATCATCATTCTTTCGCGCAATCGATTCGAGCAGCTGTTTGCGGGCCAGCTCCAGGCGATCCTCGGCAAATCGGGGACGACGCAACAGATCGGCCAGAATTTCAATGCCGCGTTGCAGATCCTGCTGACGCAGAGACATATCGATTGAATAGCTGTAGGTCGAGCTCGAAACGGAGAGCTCCGCGGCCATCGCGGCCAGTTCAGACTCCAGCGCGAGCGGTGACAAATCACCAGCGCCACCGGTTTCCAGCGTTGCTGCGAACAATTCAGACAGACCGGTTTTATCCAACGGATCATGGATACTGCCGCCACCGATCAGCAGACTTATCTCGACCAACGGCAGCTCGTGATCCTCCTTCAGGTAAACGCGCATCCCGTTTTTCAGCTGTTGTTTGACAACCGTCGGGAAGCTGAAGTGCAGTTTGGGAAAACTGAGTTGATCAGGTCGAACCTGCTGTGGAGCCACAATTCGGCTGCAGCCGACCAGCAACAGTAGCAACGAACAGAAAAAACCGATGCGCTTCATTTCAAACCCTCCCGACCGATGCTGACCACGGTGCGGTTGGCGGTGGTCAGATATTTTTTGGCAACCGCCATCACCTCTTCAGCAGTGATCGAATTCAATTGTTTTTCGTAATCGACCAGATATCGCCAACCACCCAGCACCTCGTAGGACGACAGCATCCGCGCCAGCCCGCTGTTGCCTCTCAAGCTCCGCAGAATCGAGGTAAAAATCTGCTTTCTGGCTTTATCGAGATCTGCCGCGCTGATCGGTTCATTCTGCAACTTCGCCAGTTCGGCCTGGACAACATCCTCAACATCGACGCAGCTGCAGGATTGACGCGGTGTCAGCGCGATGACCATCAGGTTCGGATAGCGGGAACCGGGAGCACCGAAAACAGAAACCTGAGTCGCCAGCTGCTTGTCGACAATCAGTGATTGATAGAGACGTGAAGTGCGCCCCTCACCGAGAACCTGCATGAGGATATCGAAAGCATAGTCATCCCGGTTCGGCATGGTCGGCTTATGATAGGCCATCATCAACTGCGGTTCGGTGTCAAAAATTATCCGGGTTCGCCGTTCCCCGTCTTGCGGCGGTTCACGTGTCACCACCGGCGGTACCGGCACCCCCGGCGGCATTGAACCGAAGTAACGGGTCACCAGCTCAAGGGCTGCCGCGCTGTCGAAATCCCCGACCAGGGTTATGACCATATTGACCGGGGAATAATACTTGTGGAGAAAGTTACGGGTTTCAACCAGTGACAGATTTTCGATGTCGGAACCCCAGCCGATGACCGGGTTACGATAGGGATGCACCTCGTAGGCGGTCGCCAGCAGGGTCTCGTAAAGCATCCCATCCGGATTGCTCTCATAAGACCGCCGCCGCTCTTCCCGCACCACGTCCCGCTCGGTATAGAATTCGCGTAATACCGCGTTCTGAAAACGGTCCGATTCGATGGCCGCCCAGAGTTCCAACTTGTTGGCCGGTAAATTAATCAGATAAGTGGTTTGATCCTTGGTCGTAAAGGCATTATAACCGACCCCGCCGTTCTCCGCGTAGATACGGGCGAATTCATCTTTAATCAGCAACTTACGGTGTTCCTTCTGCAACCGGACCAGCTGTGTTCGCAGTTGTTTGAGTTGTTGCGGATCCGTGTCCGGTCGGTTCTTTAAAAAATCGATGCGCTGGCCGAGCGTTTCTATCTTCGCCAGCAGTGGTTTTTCCGCCTGATAATTTTTGGTGCCGAGAGTCTTGGTCCCCTTGAACAGCATGTGCTCCAACAGATGCGCAACACCGCGTTCCCGGCTGTCTTCATTAACCGACCCGACACGAAAACTGATATAGGCGGCGACCGTCGGTGAGTCATGCCGTTCGACCAGCAACAGGGTCAGGCCATTTTTCAGATGATGCTCTTGAACCTTTTTTGCCAGGGGTTGAGCAAACGCCTGACCCGACAGCAGCAGAAACAGAGCAAAAAGAACAGAGAAACGGAGCATGATAGACCTCAACATAAATATTATTGACGAAAAATCGGCCCTTGATGATAACGCACAGGCCGTCGAATAACTACCGATCTGAAGAATTTTGATAACTATTCAGCAGCGCGGTGGATGGCCTCGCGCTACCCACTCCAAGGGCCGCCGCATGAACCCATCCCTGGGGCTTGACTGTCGCCATCCAGGCGACAGACACCCTTGAAGTGGGCACCCCGAGGCCATCCGGCTGAATAGTTACGAATTTGGGTAAAGAGTCCCCCGGTGCCGAAAACCGAGTATACAGACCTGAAAACTCAGACCGGCAAAAGAATCTGTTCGATGATCTGGTCGATCGTCTCCACCAGTTCGACACGGATGTCATCCAGGTTCACATCTTCCAGCTCGACCAGATGTTCTTTGTTGCGCGCCGGCAGCAGAACGATTTTGACCCCGGCACGGCGGGCTGCCAGAATCTTTTCCTTGACTCCACCGATCGGCAGAATCCGCCCGGAAAGGGTCAATTCGCCGGTCATCGCAATATCGCGCCGCGCCGGACGACCGGTCAACAGGGAAATGATCGCCGTTGCGATGGTCACCCCGGCCGAAGGACCATCTTTAGGGATCGCCCCGGACGGCACATGAATATGCAGATCATACTTCTCAAAAAAATCGGCAGCAATGCCAAAATCCTCGGCCCGGCTGCGCACATAAGTCAACGCGGCACGGGCTGATTCCTGCATAACGTCACCGAGGCTGCCGGTCAGGGTCAGGTTTTTATGCCCCGGCATCTTCGCCGCTTCGATAAACAGGATATCACCGCCCGATTCGGTCCAGGCCAGCCCGGTCACGACGCCGATCCGATCTTCCTCACTGGCAATATCGATAAAATAGGTGCAGGGGCCGAGCAGCTCCTCGACATCAGCGGCATGAATCACCTTGCGTGGTTCATCCCCCCGGGTGATCTCTCTGGCCACTTTGCGGCAGACCGCGGCAATTTTGCGTTCCAGATTCCGCACCCCGGCCTCACGCGTGTAGTCGTGAGTGATCTTGCCGACCGCCTCCTCACTGAAGGTCAAAGGGTACCCGGCCAGACCGTTTTCTTCGATCGTCTTCGGAATCAGATACTTGTAGGCGATCTGTAATTTATCTTCATCACTGTAACCGCTTAATCGGATCACTTCCATCCGATCTTTTAACGCGTGCGGGATCGGATCCAGAAGGTTAGCGGTGGTGATGAACATCACTTTCGACAGATCGAACGGTACATCGAGGTAATGATCTTTGAACGTATCGTTCTGTTCGGGGTCCAGCACTTCCAATAATGCCGATGAGGGATCACCGCGAAAATCCTGGCCGATCTTGTCCACCTCGTCGAGCATGAACACCGGATTGTTCGACTCCGCCCGACAGAGTTCCTGGATCACCCGTCCCGGCAGAGCACCAATGTAGGTGCGCCGATGGCCGCGGATTTCGGCTTCATCTTTCATCCCGCCAAGCGAGAAACGGATAAACTTACGGCCCATGGCGCGCGCAATAGAACGTCCCAGTGAGGTTTTACCGACCCCCGGCGGACCGACAAAACAGAGGATCGGCCCCTTGGTGGCAGCACGCAGCGAACGAACCGCCAGATACTCGAGAATTCTCTGTTTGACCTCCTTCAGGCCGTAATGGTCTTCGTTGAGAATCTCCTCAGCCTGGTTGATATCAAGGGATTCATCAGTCCCCTTTTTCCAGGGAGCAGAACAAAGGTAGTCGAGATAACTGCGCGAGACGGTGTATTCGGGAGAGGCCGGGTTGATTTGCTCTAAGCGGCGCAATTCTTTTTCCGCCACCAGCAGAACATCATCCGGCATATTCGACTGGCGGATCCGGGTGCGTAATTCACTGATCTCAGCCTGACGGGGATCCTGCTCACCGAGTTCCTGCTGGATCTGTTTCATCTGTTCACGCAGGATATGCTCTTTCTGACTCTTACCGAGCCGCTTGCTGACCTCAGTCTGGATTTCGCCCTTAACCTGCATCTTCTGAACTTCGTCGGCCAGGTGGAGAAACACCGATTTCAACCGTTCGATCGGGTCGACCAGCGTCAACAGCTGCTGCTGAACCTCAATCGGGATACCGATATAAACGGCGATCATATCCGCCAAACGACCGGGATGATCGATCCGGTCGATCATTTTCATCAAGTTTTCAGGCAGCGGTTGGCCATACGCCAGAGCGATCTTCAGCAGGGCATTGACGCTCTGGACCAACGCCTCAGAGACCACTCCGGCGGCCTCCTGTTCTGGAATCGGCCGGATCGACGTCATCAGACAAGGGTCCTGCGTAACCAGTGAATGCATGGCAAAACGGCTGATCCCCTCAACCGTGGCTTTCCCTCCACCATTTGGAAACTTGATCAACTGGTTGATTTTACAGACTGTTCCGACCCGCGGATGGTCATCAAAGCTACAGATAGCTTTTTCCCCGGGGCAATAAACCATGCCGACGAGTTGATCGGTCCGCATGGCCTCTTCGATTATCGGGGCTGTCCCCCGGGTATAAAAGATCGGCAGCACCATATAGGGAAAAATGATCTGCTCCTTGATCGGATAGATCGGCAGAACACTTGGGATAGACACAGGGCTCGGCATACGTGATACCACCTCAGCAAATATTTTTCGGCAGACGGAAAGAGGTCTGGCAACTCTTCAACTTATCGTTATATCAGATAGTTACTTAAAAAATTAACAGTTTTTCAGGCCCCGTCAAGAAAGGCGAATAGTTTTGACAAAACCAGTGTCGACTGTTTAACTTCCGAATGTTATCTCGAGAAATAGTAACTCTTCAGCAGGATGGCCTCGGGGTGCCCACTTCAAGGGTATCTGTCGCCTGGATGGCGACAGTTAAGCCCCATGGATGGGTTCATGCGGCCCTTGGAGTGGGCAGCGCGAGGCCATCCATCGCGCCGCTGAACAGTTACGAGAAATATAACATAATCTATATACAAGCAGAATGGAGTTTTTACCATGAAACGGATCGCGGTTCTAACCAGCGGTGGCGATTGTTCCGGGATGAATGCAACACTCAGGGCGGTTGTGCGGGCTGGGATTGCCTCACAAGTGGAGGTTATCGGCATTCAAAAAGGATTTCAGGGATTGATCGATCGACTTTACGAAACCATGACCACCAGATCGGTCAGCAATGTCTTGCAGCGGGGCGGAACCTTTCTGCAAAGTGCCCGCTGTGCCGAAATGCACACCGCGGCCGGCCTGAGATTAGCCAGTGAAAACCTTAAGGGAATGGGCGTTGAAGGGTTGATCATTATCGGTGGCGACGGCTCGTTAAAAGGCGGCTATGCGATCCATCAACAAGGAATTCCGGTGATCGGCATCCCCGCTTCGATCGACAACGATATCCCCTTCACCGACATGTCACTCGGCGTTGATACCGCTTTGAACAACATCGTCTCCGCCGTCGACAAGCTGAAAGACACCGCGTCCTCCCACGATCGAGCATTTGTCGTTGAAACCATGGGCCGCGGCTGCGGCTACCTGGCCGTGGTTGCGACAATCGCCTCCGGAGCCGAGTACAGTATCATCCCGGAAGAACCTTTTGATCTGGATCACATCTGCGAAGACCTGCGCCGGCGCTACCGGGAAGGGCGCAGCAACTCCATCATTCTGGTGGCCGAAGGAGCCGGCAAGGCCCAGGATATTGCCGATCAGATAAAAGATCGCATCGGCTTCGAAACCCGGGTGACAGTGCTGGGACATTACCAGCGAGGCGGTGCCCCGACGGTGTTTGACCGGCTGCTTGGCGCCCGCTTCGGACAGGCCGCAGTTGAAAACCTGCTGAACGGCAACCACGGTAAAATGGTCGGCCTGCAGGCCGCAGAAATCATGCTCACCGAACTGGAAAAAGTTATCAGCGCAAAAAGTCGTCCGATCGACCCGATGCTCCCCTGGCTGGCCAACCAGTTGTCGGTTTAATTCCAACCGTCAGTGGCGGCCCTCGTCCCGGCAATCGCCGCCTGCCCCAAGGCCAGACCGCCGTCATTGGGCGGCACCTGACGATGCAGCAGAACCTTGAAACCGGCTCCGCGCAACAGCTCCGCGGCCCGTTCAGTCAGATACCGATTCTGAAAAACCCCGCCGGACAGGGCCACCGGCAAAGAGCCATGTTCTGCGGCAATGCTTCGGCAGACATCGAGGATGGTCTGTGCCAGCCCGTTGTGGAAGCGCGCACTGATTTGTGCAAGCGAAACCCCGGCCGTCAAATCGGTTACCAGAGATCTGATCATCGGGTTCGGATCGATGTGATATAGGTCATCAATCCGCTTTAACGCGAAAGAATACGCCGACTCTTCAGAACCATCCTGATTGATCAGCATTTCCAGCTCCAGCGCCGCCTGCCCTTCATAACTGACCCGATTCCGCACACCAATCAAGGCCGATACCGCGTCGAACAATCGTCCGACACTGCTGGTCAGTGGTGAGTTGAGACGTTTTTCGATCATCTGCAACAGCAGTTTCAACGCTGAACCGTCGAGCTGCCGTAAAAATTCCAGTTCAGGCAACTCGGCACCGAAAGCAGAGTAAAGATAACTGACCGCCATCCGCCAGGGTTCTCTGGTTGCAGCATCGCCGCCCGGCAGCGGACGATAAGCCAGCCGTCCGACCCGCTTGAACTCCCGCAGATCACCGAGCAGAAACTCCCCGCCCCAGATGTGCCCGTCGCTGCCGTAACCGATCCCGTCAAAAATCACCCCGATTGCCGGCCCCGGCTGACCGTTGTCGACCAGACAGCTCGCCAGATGGGCGTGATGATGCTGTACCGCAACCAGCGGCAACTCTCCCGCCAGTTGTTCGGCAACCCGGGTCGACAGATAATCGGGGTGCAGGTCATGGGCCAGCAGCTGCGGTTCGATCTCGAACACCTTTTGCAGATGGGCTATCGTCTGCTGCAGCGAATCAACCACCTGCTGATTTTTCAGATCACCGATATGCTGGCTCAGGTAGGCATGGCCGTCACGTGTCAGGCAGATGGTGTTTTTCAGCTCCGCACCGACCGCCAGAACCGCAGGCAGTTCAGCGGGTAGTTTGACCCCGCGCGGCACATAACCGCGGGAGCGCCGATAGAGAACCGGCTGACCATCGAGAACCCGAGTAATTGAATCATCGGTACGGATATGAATGCGGCGGTTGTGCTGCAGATAGCAATCGGCAATCCCTTGTAATCGCGCTTGCGCATCACTGTTTTCAAAGGCGATCGGCTCATCACTCTGGTTGCCGCTGGTCATCACCAGGGCCGTAAATTCTTCAAGTAACAAATGATGAAGCGGTGTGTAAGGCAGCATAAAACCAAGAAATTTATTGTTCGGCGCAACAACGTCCGAAAGGCAACAAGCGGCCCGGCGGCGGAGCAGGACAATCGGCCGCTCGACGCTGGTCAACAATTTTTCTTCAGCCTTGCAGAGATGGGCCAGGCGGCGGATCTGATCGACATCGGGACCCATCAGGGCAAACGGTTTTTCATCCCGCAACTTACGTTTTCGCAACCGCCGGACGGCGGTATCGTTGGCCGCATCAACGACCAGATGATAGCCGCCCAGACCTTTAACTGCGACGATTTCGCCCGCCTGCAACCTTCTGATCGCCTCGGCCAGCGGGTCAGCCACCGGCAGCCGCTGGCCCTGAGCGTCGGCAAAGCTCAGTTGCGGTCCGCACTCGGCGCAGGCGTTCGGCTGGGCGTGAAAACGCCGCGACAGTGGATTTTCATATTCTGACCGGCAGACTTCGCACATCGGGAAATCGGCCATCGTCGTCAGTGGCCGGTCGTAGGGAATACCGGTGACAATACTGTAGCGGGGCCCGCAATTGGTGCAGTTGATAAAGGGATAGCGGTAACGGCGGTCCTGATGATCGAACAGCTCCGCCAGACAATCGGGACAGACGTGGCAATCGGGCGCGATCTGGGCGACCCGGCTGCTGCCGGTGCGGCTTTCGACGATGGCAAACCCGGCGGTCCCGACAACCGGACGGGTTTCGCTTTCCAGGCGGCTGATCGAGGCCAGCGGCGGTAACTCGGTTTGCAGCGCGGCTAAAAAAGAGCGGATGACCGCTGCCGGCCCTTCGATATCGACCAGAACCCCCCGGCTGTCGTTAAACACCGAACCGGCCAGTTGCCTCTCCGTCGCCAGACGATAAACAAACGGCCGAAACCCGACCCCCTGCACAATCCCTTCGATCCTGATCTGTTTGCGTATCACCTCGGTCACAGCATCTCCCTTATCTCCGCGTAACTATTCAGCCGGATGGCCTCGGGGCGCCCACCGCGCTGCTGAATAGTTACATCTCCGCTACGTATTGTGACATTTTCAACCGGGATCGAGCAACGCTGTATACGTCCGGATGCCGTATCTTTTCACTTTATTCCCGGCAGACATGTCGTTAAACTCCAGATTCTGCCACCGCATTACGGAGACCCACTTTGATGATTTATCAACCACCCGTTCAGACCGAACTGAATATTCTCTATTCAGATCAGGATATCCTGGCGGTCGATAAACCGGCCGGGCTGTTGTCGGTACCGGGACGCGGACCGGATCGCCAGGATTGCCTGCTGTCGCGAGTCCAACAGCTATTTGCCGATGCGCTGGTTGTTCATCGGCTCGATATGTCGACCTCCGGGGTGATGATTCTGGCCCGCAACGCAGCAGCGCAGCGCCAGTTAAGTCGCCAGTTCGAACTGCGCCAAGTCAAAAAATCCTACCTGGCGATCGTCAGCGGCCGGGTCGTCCCACATGCCGGAGAGATCGACCTACCGCTGATCTGCGATTGGCCGAATC
>JAADGW010000134.1 GCA_013152145.1 Deltaproteobacteria bacterium | reverse complement strand
TTGGATGAATTGATTCAGGAACTAGATGCTGAAGCCCTGAAGTAATGGCTGACTTTACTCTGACTGGAAAAGCCAAAAACGATCTAAAAGAAATCGCCCGATTCACTCAGAAGCGCTGGGGACGTGATCAGCGGAATAAATACCTTAAGATCCTGGATGGAAGTTTTCATCAACTCGCTCTTAATCCTTCCATAGGAAGGGATTGCAGTGAACTCAAATTTGGCTATCATAAATTTCCGACTGGCAGTCACGTGATTTACTACCGCAGCAAATCGGACTCGCTCATCGAAATTGTACGTGTACTTCATGCGAGTATGGATGTAGAGATTCAGCTATCAGTGCCAAATGAGGGGACGCACTCATAGAATCAGGACAATATCAATCACGCCGACGGTAAACAGCGGGCAGTGCATATTCTGGAGCTGGTGGCTGAGGCGTTACCGGATTAAAGAGGATTAGCCACCAAGGCACGAAGGCACCAAGAAAGGCAGAGAACTTAAATGTTTTGGTTTTGAACCTGAAAATAAGATTGAGATTTTTCTCTTCACTGCTTTTGATTGTCCTTGGAGCCTTTGTGTCTTGGTGGCTAATTGGATTTTTGCTTATTCCGCGATCTGTTCCAGCTCTTCCCAACGCTGGTAACTTGATTCCAGTTCATTTTCGACCGCTTGCAGCCGCTCCTGCAACCCGGTGATTTTCGCTCCATCCCCCTGCTGGTAAATATTCGGATCGGCCATACTCTTGTGCAGTTCGGCCTGTTCCGTTTCCAGTTGTTCGATCCGTTTCGGCAGTTCTGCCAGCTCCCGTTTCTCTTTGAAGCTCAAGCGCCGTGGCCGCTCTTTTCTGACCGGCTTGGACTTTTCCTTTTTCTCGACCGGTTTGATGTTTTCCTGTTGTTGGCGTTGCCAGTCATCGTAGCCACCGATAATCTCTTCAACTGTGCCGCTGCCGTCAAAAATCAAAGAACTGGTGACCACGTTATTGAGGAAGCTACGGTCGTGGCTGACCAGCAGCACGGTCCCCTGATAATCGAGCAGCAGCTCTTCGAGCAGGTCGAGGGTTTCCATGTCGAGATCGTTGGTCGGCTCATCGAGGATCAGCAGGTTGGCCGGGCGGGTGAACAGTTTGGCCAGCAGCAGGCGATTTTTTTCGCCACCGGAGAGAACTTTGACCGGTGTGCGGGCACGGTCCGGGGTAAACAGGAAATCCTGCAGGTAACCGTAAATGTGGCGTGACTGACCGTTGATCAGTACCTGGTCGTGATCATCGGCGATATTCTGTTTGACGCTGCGCTCTTCATCCAGTTGCTCGCGCAGCTGGTCAAAGTAGGCGATCTGCAGGTTGGTGCCGTGGCGCAGCTTGCCGCCGGTCGGTTGTAACTCCTCGGTCAGCAGTTTGAGCAGCGTGGTTTTGCCGCTGCCGTTCGGGCCGATCAGCCCGATCCGGTCGCCGCGCATGATACGCAGGTCGAGATTGGTGATAATTGTTTTATCGTCATAGGCAAAGCTGAGTTGTTCGGCTTCCATGACCATCTGACCGCTACGCTGTCCGGTCCCCAGTTGCAACTTGACCTGTCCGGTTCGATCGCGACGCCGGCGGCGTTCTTCACGCAGCTTCAGCAAGTCGCGGACGCGGCCCATATTGCGGGTACGACGCGCTTTTATCCCTTTGCGGATCCAGATTTCTTCTTCTGCAAGTTTCTGGTCAAACCGTGCCCACTCTTTATTCTCAGCGTTCAGAACGTCTTCACGGCGATGTAAAAACTGATCATAGTCGCAGCGGTAATCGTGTAGATGGCCACGGTCGACTTCAACCACCCGGGTCGCCAGCTTACTGACAAAAACGCGGTCGTGACTGATGAATATCAGCGTTTTCCGCAACCGCAGCAAAAAATCCTCCAGCCATTGGATTGCCGCAATATCCAGATGATTGGTCGGTTCATCGAGCAGCAGCAGATCGGGGTCGTGACTGAGGGCCGCCGCCAGCAGCACGCGCCGCTTGATGCCGCCCGAAAGGGCCTGCAGCTCGGCATCCGGATCGAGTTCGAGCTGACTGACGACTTGTGCCAGGGTTACGTCATCCGGGCTGGTTTGCCGCAGGAAGTTGTCAACCGTACCGGCCCAATCAGCGGGAAATTCCTGCGGGACCAGGGCGGTTTTAACCCCCTGACGACGAATAATATCGCCCTCATCGGCGGGCAGCTCACCATTGATGACCCGCAGCAGGGTCGATTTGCCGGCACCGTTGCGGCCGAGCAGACAGACCCGGTCGGCCGATTCGATCTGCAGATTGGCCGCATCGAGCAGCTTCGGTCCGCCGAAGGCGATGGAGAGATTGTTCAGACTGATGAGACTCATAGCGGGAGTGTTTTACCTGATGGCTTGTGCCGGAGTACGGGCAGAAGGGACACAGACAACAAGCCCCGGCACAAAATTCGGGGACTTGTTGGCATGCTGAATTACTGGAGCTCGTAAATTACGATGGCGGATCTGGCATCCTGCAATAATCCCTTGTGCTTGAATTTCACCACCATGACCACTTCGTCGACCCCGTCATTGTCAGCGTCGGCCAGTGCAAAATCAGCCATGTAGCCGTTCTGCCCCGAAGTCCGCCAGCTTTCCTGCAGGGCGAAGCCGCTCCAGGTCATGGCGATGACGCGACTGGACTTGTACAGACGGGTACGGCTCAAGATGCGTAAGCCGTCATTTTTAGCCACCAGAATTTCACCGGATGGCGCTTGCAGGATTCTTTGCTGGATATAGATCGGGTCGATCAGGTCCTCAACATCATCAGGCACGTTGTAAAAGTCCGTTTCGCTGCCGCCGAAGTACTCTCCTGATTCCCAGCGTTCATTTCCGTCCGTATCGATAACTTTCAAGTAGTCATCCAGCGTCAGGTAGGCGTAAAGCTGCTCCCCGGTATCGCTGGTGAAGGGAAGGAAACTGTACATGTTGATATCTCCGGGCAGTATGACGTCTGCTCCCCTTTGCAGTTTGTTTCCCGACCGGACAATTCGAAAAGGAGTGTCGTAAAAGGGACTGTCCACATCTCCGGTGGTCTGACCGATCAAAACCCGTCCTTCGCCGGGGAGTTTCGCGACCCGCATGAACCAGGGGATATTTTTAATGCTGGTCCGGTATTTCCCATCGACAAACTCGATCACGAAAGAGGTCAGTTTACGGTCTTTGGTACCGGTCAGGTAGATTTCGTCAGTCCCGTCGCCGTTCAGGTCGATCGTGTCGATACTGAGACATTTGGTCCAGGCCGGAAACTCGATGACGGCCTCTTCGTTCAAGTTGCCCTGATTGATCTGGTTGATCAGCAAGCGGTTCTGCATGGCGACGGCGGTCTCCTGCTTGCCGTCATTATCCAGATCGGCAACCACGATTCCGACCGGGCTGCCTTGCAGGTTCCGGCTCATCCATATCCCTTTGTTCTGCTGGGTTCGGATAATGCCGAAATCTTCGTCTCTCTCCTTGGTTTGAGTCAGGCCGATCGAGCCTAAAATCTCGTTGACCGCTTTGTTCAGGGAGCTTTTGTTTTTGTCCGGAGCGGCAGTAAAATCGAAGGCGGTTGAGCGTCCGGCGGTCGGTCGCGGTGCGCGCAGCTCGCCGTTGACGAGCGGGTAGCTGTTCAGGACCGTGCCGTCGGCATCCTTTACGGTCAGCATATTATTCTTCAGACTGAAAATAAGGACGGCTTTTGTGGTGCTGTTTTTGTCCAGCCAGTTGAGCTGCGGCAGACCGGCTCGCAGTTCGCTGAACAGTTTGTTGTCAGCCGGGGACGCGGTAAATATCGTGGGGACCTGCTCATAGCGTTTGAGCTGATCGCCTTTTTTCGGCGGGACATCGGAGTAAAGCAGCTTGGCGTAGGAATAGCCCGATTTGATACGGGTGACCTGAAGAAAGCCCTTGGGGATATCGAGGGTGCCGAGAACCTCTTTGGTTACCGGGTGAATCACTTTTTCACCGGGTATCACCAGGGTCAGGATATCGCCTTTGCGCAGATTGACCGAAGCGTCCAGGTCGATCAGATATTCATCACCGATCGGCATAATGATCACACCTGAGAGGTTCTTGAAATTCTCTGCCATCTGGCGAGGGATGGTCGCCGAACTTAAAACAGGAACCGACAGCAGCAAGATCAGAAAGAACAGGGAGCGTTTAAAGTGCATGGATTATCCTCTGCGGGGCAAGAGTCTACAGGGTGAAGTCCCGATACTTGGTTATGAGTTGAAAAAATGATTCCATAATCCCAAAAAAGACGATTAGCCACCAGGGCCCCAAGAGCTCCAAGAAAATCGTGTTTTTATGCTTATAAAGCCCCAAAAGATTTTGAATCTCTTGGTGTCTTAGTGCCTTGGTGGCTGGCAAACCTTTGTCTGGGGTGCAAAGCCGAAAAAAAACGGTCGGGCATAGGCCCGACCGTCAAGTTACAATACATTTTGCTGCAGATCAATTAGAAGCTGACGTTCAGCATGGTGACAACTTTGTAAAGATCGTCGACATTGTTGCCGTAGAAGTCGCCCATGAAGGCGTAAGAACCACGGATGCTCACGTCGTATTTCTCGGCGAATT
Source organism: Deltaproteobacteria bacterium (assembly GCA_013152145.1). GTDB lineage: Bacteria > Desulfobacterota > Desulfuromonadia > Desulfuromonadales > Geopsychrobacteraceae > Malonomonas. The sequence continues at coordinate 2,149 of JAADGW010000134.1, read as the reverse complement.
TCTTGCCAATTTGGGTAGCAACTTCGAGGCCCAGATCAGCATCGCTTTTGGCGGTGGTGGCGCCGCCCGGGTTTTCGTCGGCAGCCATGAAGTAACCGGCACCATATTTCAGGTAGCTGGCTTCGGGAAGTTTGTAGTCACCGGAAACGGTCAGACCCATCAGGCCGTAGCCTTTGTAAGCTGAGGTGTAGACGTTGACGGCGCCTTGGCTACCGTTGTTGTAGTAGATGTCGGTGCCGAAGATCATCAGGTTATCAGCATGCAGTTCCCAGCCGGACTGGTTGGCGCTGAAGCGGTCGGTGCCGCCGCTGCTGTCATCGGCTGGGATGTAGATGCCGTGCAGCTTGATGTTGCCGTTGGCCAGGGCGGCCTTGGCATAGAGGTTCAGCATCCAGGTATTGCCGTCAGTCGCGCCGGAATCCTGACCCTTGGAGTTGCGGAACAGCAGGGAACCGGCAAATCCGAGGTTGTCCATGGTGTAGCTGCCGTAAGCGCCATAGTAGTAGTCGTCAGTTTTGGCGGCGGAGCCGTTTACGGCCGAGGTGCTGTCGTTCTTGATCAGGTCAGCGGTCAGACCGAACTTGACCTGGTCACTGACTTTAACTTCTCCTGCGAGGGAGTAGTAGTCGACATCATCCGAACCATCCCACTCGTTTTCCTTCCACTTGAACCAACCGGCGGTCAGGGCGACCGGGCCGGCCATACCTTTGGCTTTGATGCCGTTCATGTCGTCCTGGACGACAAAGCCTTCATAGTGACTGCCGAGACCGTAGCCCTGGATACCGGTACGGACCGACCAGGAGGAGTTGGGCACCTTGAAGTCAACATAAGCATTCTTGGTCTCAATGCCGATGCCGTCAGCACTCAGCTCGCCACCACTGCCGGAGAGGGTTCTTGCGCTCTTGTCGCCGAAGGGCATATCGTACTCGCCATACCAGACGACGGTGACGTTGTCGTTGAGCTTGTCGGTCATCTTCAAGCGTATGCGTTGGTCGACGAAGCTTCTGTTGCTGAGATTCTTGTTATTTGTCGTCTCGAAGTTTTCAAACAGGCCCGAGAAGGCTTTCCCGTCGTACTTGTTGTTAGACGGGCTTTGCATGGTGCCTTGCACGCGAAAGTAGCCGTTCAGCGTGACTTCCGCCATCGCGGGTGCTGCCATTGCAGCGATCGCCAGCAGGACGATCATAACTTTCAGAAATCTGCTCATTTCGTGTTACCTCCTTAGAAAGGTTAGTAAATCGCCGAACCATTCGGCGTGTCAAAAGCTTGCTTGCTCATGCTTCGTGAAGCATGGAATCTACTGCTGAATTATTGAGGGGGTACAAACTCGTAACCGCAGGCGGGGCATTTAACCCGCGCTGCCTGCTTGACGTTGCTGCCGGCACAGGCCGTCAGGCTGATAACAAGCAATGTCATGAAGGAGAGGGCGACGAGCTTTCTCATGCAGGAACCTCCGTGGATACAACATAATCATTCATAGCAATCGGAAGCTGTTCGTCCCGCAAGCCGGAAATACGGGTTCACGTTGTGCAGCAACAGTGCCAAAAAAATTAACAGGGTTTTCTTTTGCGCATTTGCCTGTTTTTGCTTGTTTCTTTTGCTGCCGACCGGGACGCCGGCTCCGTCTGTCCCGGTGGTTTGTTGCTTTAATGCAACAGGCTGCTGTTGGTTCTACACCACAGCGTGAAGAATTGCAACAGCCCGCTCCGGTTTGTCCGCCAGAAACAGGTCGGCCACCAAGAACACTCAAGGTAAATCAAAAGCTTTAACCATGGCAAAGCTTCTTGATTCATGGCCTTTAAGCTTACTTGGGTGTCCTTGGCGTCTTGGCGCCTTGGTGGCTAGCCAGCATTTGCTCCAGTTTTTCCCTCAGGCCGCTGTTTGAAAGGTTGCCCCCATCCCGATAAACCCGGTAATTTTCATCAACCAGGATAAGCCTGGGAATGACATAAACATTCAGTTTTTTAGCGATCTCCCCGTCGTCCAGGAGGATCTGGTCGGGTCGCCGGTAGCCTTTTCCGGCAAAATACTTCTGGACTCTCGTGGTACTCTCCTGAACAAAGACCTCGACCGAGCGGATGTTGTTCTCGCTCAGGAAATCATGCAGCTCGCTGATCGTTTTCGACTGCTCGTCGCAGGTGCCGCACCA